>JBBJME010000417.1:0-4567 GCA_037719765.1 Planctomycetaceae bacterium | reverse complement strand
CCACCGCCAGAGCCGCCAGCACACAAAAACTCGCTGGCCTCGCCGCATGAAAATCGTCTCAGGAAAACAAAGTCTCCATCGTTTGCAGTGCGAACTCAAAGACGCCAAAAGACGCCAAGATTTCACGAGCGTGCGGGAACGCATCGTTGATCGGCAGTCGGCGACCGAAGTCGCAACCCCTGAAGCTCAGGATCAGCAGGTTGAACATGGTGAGCACGCAGGCTGGCTGGCTCCGGTTGCTCTTGTTCCGCCGCGGAAGAAGGTCCGCGAAAAGGAGCCGACTCGCCGAGCCAGCAACAAGGGTTGCCTGCCGATGACGCTGGATCAGTACCTGAAGCTGCTGGACTGGACTGGACTGGACTGGACTGGACTGGACTGGACTGGACTGGACTGGACGGGACTGGACTGGACTGGACTGACTGACTGGACTGACTGGACTGGACGCCAGTGCCGCAAGGATAAGGCGGGCAGAATCCCGGTGGAATTTGATTCGATTCTGGAACGACTGGACTGCAGTGCCGAGTCCTGGCTGGATCTGGTGCAGAATTTCCGCAAGCGTTTCCGGACCGAAGCTGGCTTAGCCAAGTCCCTGCAGTCTGTCAGCTCCGCCCGCCGTTCTCGACGTCACGCAAGTTTTTCTGCATAGGGTAGCTGAGGAGCGAAGCGTGCGCATAGAACTCCGAGCTGAGGCAATTTCAGATTTGGTCGAAGCCGCATGGTTCTACGAACGGCAGCGTAGCGGGCTCGGACAGGTGTCACAGTTTTCGACCGAATTGTTAAGAAAACACCCCATCGACTCCCAGTGACTGGATAAAAGGAAGCAAATGCGCATACTGCGACTCTTGGGTAATGCAATGCAGCTGCAGGTTTGTCAATGAACGATGGAGTTCGCCGCGATGAAGAACAAGAAGAACAAAAAAAACGAACAGGTCGAAAACACCGAAGCGACATCCGCGGTGGCCCGCGTGACTGAGATCATTGCTTCGTCATCGAACAGTTTTGAGGACGCCGTTGCCGTCGGAGTCGCTCGAGCGTGCAAGACCCTGAAAAATGTGACAGGTGCCTGGGTGCAGGATCAGAAAGTTGAAATTGAAGATGGCAAGATCACCAGCTTTCGAGTGATCCTCAAAGTGACGTTTGTGCTGAACGATTAGATTTGAGGTTCAGGGGAATTGCATCGTCATGGCTTTGAATTTGGTTCAGGCCTACCCAAAACTCAGCAATGACGTCCCACCCTGCGAACCTACGATTTGCTTTGTTCAATCGCCTTCAGGATCCCGTCCCAGGTATAAACGGTCGCTTCCACAGCCACCGTCAATCCGGATTCGCGGGCGGCTGCTGACGTTACGGGACTGATGGTCGCAATGCGGGTCTTCAGCTCGGATGCTGCAATGCCCGCCGCCTTCAGCAATTGTGCAAAGCGGCGGGCGATTGATGGACTGCTGAGTCCGATCCAATCCAGCGTGCCTGCTTTCAATCGGCGCTCCGATTCATGGCTGAGCTTTTCCACGTCGCGATTTTCATAGACAACCAGCTGGGCGAACAATGCCCCGACATCCGTCAGCATCCGTGGCAGCACATCTCGACCTCGACTGGCGCGGACCCAAAGCACTGTTTTTCCCCGCACTCGTTTTTCAAGTGCCTTGGCGAGGGATTCCGCCCTGTATTCGGAAGGCACCACGTCCGCATTGATGCCGAAGGCTCGCAGACTTTCGGCGGTACTCGGACCAATCGCGGCAATCTGAGCATTTCCGAGGCATCGCGTGTCCAGCTTTGCGTCGTGCAGATGTCGAAAGAATTCCGCCACGCCATTGACGCTGGTAAAAACCAGCCAGTGAAATCGCCCCAGCTGACGCACAACGCGGGCGATCTCCTTCTGATGATGCTGGTTGACCGGACCGACTTCGATCATTGGCATCAGGACCGGTTCACCACCCTTGCGGACGATTTGTTGTGCCACGTCTTCCGCCTGTTCTTCAGGACGAGTCACGCCGATCGACACACCGAACAATGGCAGATTCTCGAACCAAGACAACTGCGCCCGCTGCCTGACGCATTCGCCGATCACAATTAATGACGGCGGTCTGAGATTCTGGGCTGCCGCCAGCGCGGGGAGTGTTTCCAGAGTGCCTTCGATCACCTTCTGACTGGGTAGCGAAACCTGGCAGACGACTGCCGCCGGCATTGATTTTTGCATCCCGGCCTCCTGCAACTTCTGACAGATTTCCCTGAGTCGGCTGAGTCCCATGTAGAACACCAGCGTGCCCGGAAAGGCTGCGAGCGCAGTGTAGTTGAGGCGACTTTCTTCGCGGTTGGGATCTTCGTGTCCCGTAACAAACGCGACGGAGGATGAGATTTCACGGTGTGTGAATGAGAAGCCGGCGTATTCTCCAGCCCCCGTGGCTGCGGTGACACCCGGTATGACTTCAAAGGGAATTCCGGCTTCATGCAGCGCGGCGGCCTCTTCGCTCCCACGTCCGAAAATATACGGATCGCCGCCCTTCAAACGCACGACCGTGCGACCGGCCTGAGCTTCGCTGATCAGTCGGGCATTAATATCCGCCTGGGCAACAATGTCCGCGCCATCTCGCCGTGCGCGTGCGGTGCGTTCGCAACGGCCCTTTGCCAAACGCAGCAACAAAGGATTCACGAGTCCGTCGTAAAGCACTAGTTCTGCCTGCGCAAGGCATTCTGCACCGCGGACGGTAATGAGTCCCGGATCGCCCGGCCCGGCGCCGACGAGGAAAACTTTTCCCATTGCTGTGGTTACATCTGACGACATGACTCAGTCTTGCACTGACATTCGGGCAAAGGGTGTGTGGATTGCAGCGGCAGTGTAACCGTTCCGTGCCACGACGGAAATTCGGTGCGGCCTGAGTCTTCCGGTTGTCGCGAATATGCCGCTCAGTGTGGCGAGGGAAACCGATCCGTGGAGACCGGCAGATTCTGCATGTCTCTGCGTCAATACGGCGGGAATTGCCTCCGATATAAGGAGTGGATTCATTTCGGTTCCTTCCGCAGGCTGCCACACATGACTCAGACAACTCGACAGAAGCGATCCACCGTATCCTCTTCAAGGCTCCAGACACCACTGGAAACCTATCTCAAGGAAATCAATGAAACCGCACTGCTGACCGCGAACGACGAGAAGGAACTCTCGAACCGTATTTCTGCCGGCGACGGTGCTGCTCGTGACCGCATGGTGCGTGCGAACCTGCGGTTGGTTGTAAACATTGCCCGCGGATATTCCGGGAAAGGGCTTCCGCTGCAGGACTTGATCGAAGAAGGCAACCTCGGCCTGCTTCGCGCGGTTGAAGGCTTTGATCCGAACATGAATACGCGCTTCAGCACGTATGCCAGTTACTGGATCAAGCAGTCCATCAAACGCGCACTCGTCAATTCCGCCAAGACGATTCGCATCCCTGCCTACATGGTGGAACTGCTCTCCAAGTGGCGACGCGCATCAGCGAAGCTGACGGAAGAGCTCAATTGCACGCCAACGGCGGAAGACATCGCGAAAGAGCTGGGAATCCCCAAGAAAAAACTGCGAATCGTGAAGAAGGCGATCACGCTGTATAACTCGTCGCCGCAGTCAGAACAGGAAGAGTCAGGAATGAGTCTGGGCGACATTATTCCGGACGATCGAGTGCGTGGTCCAGAAGATGAACTGATCAACAATGACAATCTGACACATGTCTCCCGGCTGCTGGATGAAATGGATCCTCGTGAAGCGACGATCCTGCGGATGCGGTTTGGTCTGGACGACAGTGAACCACTCACTCTGAAAGAAATTGGTGAATCGCTCGGGCTGACTCGTGAACGCGTTCGCCAGATTGAAAGCGAAGCCCTCCGCAGACTTAATCGCAATCTCAGTGGCGATGCATAGGGCCCGAAGATGCGAGAATACGAACACGTTCAAATCGCCTCTGCACCATAATCGGCGGCAACCGGCTCTGCCTGCTCAGTGGGAGCGGCTGCGTCGCCGAGATCGGATTGTGAAATCGGCGTCGGTGTGAAGCCGATGATCAGGAACGACAGCGTCAGCCAGCCAAGCACCGTTCGGCCTTTCCCGAGCGGTTCGGAATCGTTGGCCGTCGGCGGATGACGCAACCCGGTGACCATGAGCAGTATCAACAGCAGACTGAACGTGTATGTCTCCTGAATGAACATCATGGCCACACCGGCTGCGATGACAAGAAACGCAACCCCGTGCGCTTTGCGACCGATCAGGGTGTAAAGAATATGGCCGCCGTCCAGTTGGCCGACCGGCAACAGATTCATCGCTGTAATAAAGACGCCGACCCAGCCTGCCAGTCCCAGGGTCGTAATTATGAATGACTCGCCGGGCAATCCTGGCCCATGAATCCAGTGGATGACCCATTGCAGCAGCAGTGGTTCACCGAACTCCAGCCCGCCGCCGACCGTTGCTTTCTCGTAGCCTGATTGATAAATGCCCAGCAGCAGAACGGGAATCGTGACCACCAGGCCGGCGATCGGACCGGACACGGCAATATCGAACATCTGTCGGCGAGTTGCCACGCCTCGTCCCTGCAGTATCACGGCCCCC
>JBBJME010000416.1:0-4568 GCA_037719765.1 Planctomycetaceae bacterium | reverse complement strand
GTCTGCTTCAGCATGAGGTGTCGTCATGCTGAGTCTTCCCTCGCGCACAAAGATGTATCTGTGCATGAATCCTGTAGACATGTGGAAAAGCTTCGATGGGCTGTTCGGAATCGTGAAGCAGGAGTTCCAGCAGGATCCGCTCAGCGGTCATTTGTTTCTGTTCGTCAACAAGCGTCGTGATCGCATGAAGGCGATCTTCTGGGACAACGATGGATTTGTGATCTGGTACAAGCGACTTGAAGTTGGGACATGGCAGCTTCCTGGATCGACATCGACAACACTTGAACTGGAAGCTCACGAGCTGGCGATGATCCTGCGCGGGATTGACCTGAAGTCGGCGCGGCGACTGGTGACCTCAAACTTGCTGGATTTGGCGGCGACAAACGTGCTGTTCCCACTGACGTCGATTGTCGGCCATCGCGGTCTTCCGACACTTTCCAGGCCGTCATCGATAACTTCGTATCGCAATGTGCTTCGCACCGATCTTCACGCTGCGCTGTTCCGCACACACCTTCGGCGAATGTTTACTCGAAAAAGGCGCCTCCTTTTCAGGCAGTTATGAAGAGAGTTCCTTCCGGGGAAGTCGTAATCAAAACCGTTTCTTCACGATTCACGCCGCCTTTTTCAACCCTCCCGTCAAATACAACTTTCGAGCATCTCTCCTCTTGCCAGACACGGAACATTGTCAATTGAGCAAGGTCCTTCGCATCGGCAACGTTGCCGACATGACGGATCCGAAATCCCACGACACGCGGCCGTTGCTTCTCATCAATTCTGGTGAAGGCTTCGGCGTCGCCGGCCATAACTTGAGTCAATAGTTCGTTATCGGACCACTGCATGTGCGTAACCCTTCTCTGCAATGTTGCATAGTTGTAGAACGGGCTCACGATCGAAGGCGTAAGCAGGCACGCAACGTGAGCGCAGAAGCTGCTGCACGCGTTGAATACGGGTCGTGATCCGGAATCAAAATGCGGTGAGAACCGTGGGCAATCGATCAGACTGTCCACGGCAATCGATCCAGCCGCAGTTGATGCAAGACTGGGTCGACGCAAGTCAGTTATTTCGCGGTTGCGGCTTTCACTGCCTCCACCGTCAATGCGATACGAAATCCGATCGCACCGGAACGGGCTATGGGAACCTGCGCTTGACGGCTCCATACGTAACTCATAACCGGCCTGCTTTCGCCGCCGTACCAAGCGCCTCCTCGGTAAAGCCGCCCACTGCTGCCATCGTCCTCCATTGCAGCGCCAAGGGGATCGATGGCCGGCTTATTCCGTGATTCTTCGTAGTAATTTGTCCGCCCCCAGTCCTGGACCCACTCCGACACATTCCCGTGAATGTCATAGAGTCCGAAGGGATTGGCGGAAAGTTCTCCGACAGGATGGGTGCGACTCTCGGAATTTGCCATCCACCAGCCGACTTTCGCTATATCCTTGTCGTCGTCGCCACTCCAAAAGCGGGTGGTGGTGCCGGCGCGGCAGGCGAATTCCCATAGGGCTTCGCTGGGCAACTGGTAGCCCGCCCCGGCAATGGGTTTCATTTTGTCCGCGTGGCGCACGTAGGCCGGTTCATGGTTCTCCCGCTCGCTCAAGGTCAAACAGAATTCCGCGGCATCATGCCAACTTGCCATCTCCGCAGGATGGTTGCTGGTGTTCATTCCAGCGACAATCGCCTTTCCCTCGCCCTGCGCGGAGAAGACCGACGGATTGCGACTCAGCAGCTTTTCAAAGTGTCCCTGCGTCACCTCGTGGACCGCGAGGTAGAACGGTTTAGTAAGTATGACCTTGTGCTGAGGAACCTGGCTACGAACGTTGTTATGCCAGAATGGGATGATGACCTTGAGCGCTTCATCAACCTCCTGCTCGGGGCTGCCCATGGTGAATTCCCCTGGCGGAATCAGCACGAACTTCATGCGGAGTGAGTTTTCGTATTCCACCGGGACGCCCAGATGCTTTGCCCAGGCTTCCTGATACTGCCTGGCCTGCTGTGAATTGAAGGGCGCGATTGCAGGGGGCGGAGCATCGGCCAGCCAGCCGTGCCAGGGCTCTGGCTCCGTTGCCGCCACGGGGGACCCGGGAAGTTTCTTCTGTCCAATCAATGCTTCTCCCTGCCGAACCTGGACCTCGCCGGCCAACAGCTCTACGTGAACCGTAATGCGGACGCCGTTCTTTAGTACCAACTTGCTGGTCTCAAAGGTGAAATCGCCGCGTTGCACGATCAGCGTATGGTTCCCGGGGAGAGCTTGATATCCTTTCCCTGATCGGCCTGCTTGAGCAGGATGTCGGTGTCCTTGATCGCGACTTCGATTTCGGGATCATTAATCTCGACACGAATGACGCCGTCCCTGGTCTTGACAAGGAAGACCATTGCGGCGAGAAGCAGCAATGCCAACCCGCCGCTGCCCGCTGCCATCCAAACCTTATGACTTCGCACCCAGGGCCAGCGAGGCTCGCTGTGCTTGCCTGGCCCGATTCGTGCGATGACGGGGCGAGGGCCCGGAGTTGCCAGTGTCAACTCCTGGTGCGTCGGATTCGTATCGACCCCTGGTCCTTGCAGCATCACCGTTGGCTGCTCACACATTAAGCTCGCGTTGGGCGTTTCCAGCACAGCATCTGCAAAGGCTTGCGTGCCGCCGTCACGCGGTCCTCTGAGGGCGTTATGCGGTCGACGGCTGCTTCCAGACGCGCTGACACATCTCTCACCAGACCGACCATCCAGACATCGCTGTAAATCGGTGATGACGTCGCTCATGTTTTGATAACGCGCATCGGGATCCTTGGCCACCATCCGGGCAAACAGATCGACTAACTCCGGTGATGCCTGTGGACAAATTGCCTGCAGTGATGGTACGGGACTGTTCTGATGCGCCATCAGTTTCTTAACGACCGTCTCACCGTCGTACATGAGGCGGCCGGTGAGCAAGTACCACAGCGTGACGCCGAGCGAATAGATGTCGGCGCGAGCGTCGGCGGTCTTGGTTTCCATGGCCTGCTCGGGTGCCATGTAGTCGACCGTGCCCATGACTTGGCCAGTGCCCGTCAGCTGGTCCTGTTGGGCGCCGGCGGATTCCAGCCGCGCCAATCCCATATCGAGTACCTTCAGAATCCCATGCTTGTCGAGCAGCAGGTTAGCGGGCTTTATGTCGCGGTGAACAATCCCTCGCCGATGCGCGTACTCCAGGCCGCGCGCCGCCTGCAGTATATAGTCGAGAGCTTGCTCAACGAGCAAGGGTCCTTGCGTGCGGACCAGTGCGGCGAGGTCCGCCCCCTCCACATACTGCATAACCAGAAAATGCGTGCCATTCGCCTCATCGGCATCATGGGCGGTGACAATATTGGGATGTTCCAGGCGTGCTGCGGCGTGGATTTCCCGCTCGAAGCGCCTCGTCACCTCCGGACTCCTGGTGACGGCGGGGTCCAGAACCTTTAATGCTACGACCCGCTTCATCCGTCGATGCTCGGCCTTGAGCACCACGCCCATCCCTCCCTGGCCGAGCTTGTCGAGGATGACGTAGTTCCCGAGAACCAGCGACTTTCCCTTGCCCGCATAGATCTGTTTGGCTTGAAACGCAGTCAGTCGCTTTTGCTTCACAAGCAAGCGGGCAAGGTCCTTTCCGCTGGTAGTTGGCTCGTCCGCGCACGAACTCGAGACGATGGTGTTGAGTGCGTCCGCCGAAATGAGGCTGGACGCGACGACCTGATGCGCGAAATCGTCCCAGGAAACGGTCATTGGCAAGGCTCTGGCAGAAGGACTCAAGTATACCGCATTCCGTGTTCCCGCTGCGGAATCATTCCTCCGGGCGGATTCGCGATCTGTCGGGAATTTGTGTGATTGAAGCTGATCTAGGCCAAAATCCCTGAATCGCTGTAAACAGGCGATAGATAGCAACAAAGCTTTTTCAGGGAGCGATTCAGGGATGCACGCAGAATATCAGCGGCTGGAAGCCGAGGCGAGTGAAGTTCAGAATCAAATCGATGAGCTTGTGAAATCCTGCGGGGAGATGGTGGCGGCGGATTTCCAGAAGTTTGAAGCCAAAATTGCAGGGCTGCATCAACGGCTCGCTGGACTTCGGCAAAGAACGGGGCTGCTGAAACTGGCAGGGTCCGCGACAATGCAGGCACAGGCGGCGGAGAACAAAAAAAAGGGGGGACGCAGCCAATACTGTTCGGCACGGAGCTTACATGGGATTGACGCACGTTCTCACTCGCAACAATAATTATCATTGGCACGCAAATTGCGCCAGCACGCTGCGGTGAATTCTGTCTGCCAGAGTGACATTGCGAGCGGCGATTGTGGCAAAGGATGCCAAACAATCTGATGAGCGACTTAATGATGATGCGACAGTCGTTGCAGAGTCGCAAGATGCTGCGCGGGCTGACGACGCGACGCCTGACGACGCCAACGGCAAAGGTCGTCGCGGGCCGAAACCAAAGCCCGCGATTGAGCCGTCCGATCTTCAGGGACTCAAGTATTTTGACAAGCTCAAGCCACTGCTCGCTCGGTTGCACGAAGTTGGTACAGAACGCGATTCCGCTGGAAATCGCGACCTCCACATGGATGAATACTGT
>JBBJME010000415.1:0-4576 GCA_037719765.1 Planctomycetaceae bacterium | reverse complement strand
CGGAGCACCCTCCGGGCCATTTGGCTATTGGTTCCTGACCCCTTTTTTAAAGCCTGACAAAGCACTAGACTCCGCCAAAGTGGGTTGTCACCCCTGGCTGCTGCATTTCGCTTGCAGGCCGCAGTAAAAACGCTCCCTGGCGGACCACAATAAACATGATTTGCGTAAGTCTCGGACGAACCCGGCATTCGTCCATGAAGGAAGAACACAGAGCGCTGGCTGAAAAAAAGGCCGAACTCGTGGAACTGCGCGTTGATTATATGCGCAAGCGACCGGATATCGGGTTGTTGCTCAAGGACCGGCCGACGCCCGTCGTCGTCACGTGTCGTCGTCGCGCGGACCGGGGCCGTTGGTTCGGCACGGAGGAGCAGCGACTCATGATTCTGCGGGAAGCGATCATCGGCGAGGCGGAATATGTTGACCTCGAAGATGATGTCGCAAAGTCCATCCGCCGCTATGGGAAAACGAAACGAATCGTCAGCTACCACAATTAAAGAGACACCGCTGGAGTTATACGATATCCATCGACGCCTCGCGCAGTGTGATGCGGACGTCATCAAGATTGTCACCATGGCAAATTCGCCGGCCGACAATGTCCGCATGCTCGAAATGGTGAGTGCCGCCGAAGTCCCGACGGTCGGCTTTTGCATGGGCGAACTGGGCACCATCAGTCGCATCCTCTGCGGACGAGCGGGTTCACCGTTCACGTATGCCAGCTTCAGTCGTGAACGCGAACTGGCTCCTGGACAGTTGTCGTATGCGGAAGTCCGCAACCTGTATCGGTACAACAAGATCACGAAGGACACACAGGTGTTTGGGGTGATCGGTGACCCGATTGCACACAGCAAGAGCCCGCTCATTCATAACGCGGCATTTCGCAAACTGGGCATTGATGCGGTCTACCTGCCGCTTCGGATTCCCGCTGATTTACTTCTGCCGTCGCTGAAGGAATTTGATCGCCTGAAAATCAGCGGCTACAGCGTCACAATTCCTCACAAAGAGGGCGTACTGCAGTTTTGCGATTCGATGACTGAAGACACGGATCAGATCGGGGCGGCCAACACACTTTTTCGACAGAACGATCAATGGATTGCTACCAATACAGATGCTCCGGCGGCGCTGGAGGCAATTCAGGAGGGACTCAAAAAATCCGGCGGTGTCACGGATCTGGTCGGTCGAAAAGTTCTGATCCTCGGAGCAGGCGGTGTCTCACGCGCCGTCGGACATGCGCTCCTGAGTGCCGGAGCTGCGGTATCAGTGACAAATCGTTCGCGTGATCGAGGCCGTGCGCTGGCGGCGGAACTCGGTTGTCAATATGTGTCATGGGAAAACAGAGGCGCAGAAACGTGCGACGTGCTGATCAATTGCACGTCGGTCGGCATGCATCCGAATCTGGATGAAACTCCCTTTGAACAGCATTGGCTGGGAGACTCGACGCTGGTGTTCGACACGGTTTACAACCCGGAACAGACGTTGTTGCTCAAGCACGCCCGGGAACGTAGCTGTCCGACGGTCAGTGGCGTGGAAATGTTCGTCCGCCAGGCAGCGAAACAGTTCGAACTCTTCACCGGTCAGGTGGCGCCCGTCGACTACATGGCCGAAACGCTGCGAGTTTCCACGTCGGCGGCGCATGCGATCATCAGCCCCGCCGAAGTTGCTCCGGTGGTGAAACCGAAAGTCGTTTTACGACCGATCGTCGAACTGGATGACGATGATGACGACGATGATGACGAAGTGGAGGGTGACTCAGCGACTGAGTAATCTCGCGATTCCGTTCCTCGGACATTCCTGTCCGGCAGTTCCAGGTAACCGTCTTTCGGAATTGCCGTCCACTTGCTCTAAAGTAAACCGTCGACCATGCAGACCAGCAACAAACCACGAATCATCGCCGTCATGCCCGCCTATAACGCGGAGTCGACTCTGGAACGTACGCTGCGCGATATTCCACCTGGCACCGTCGATGAGATTATCCTGGTGGATGACTGCAGCAAAGACCGCACGGTCGAGTTGGCACGGTCTCTGGGACTCACGGTGATTTCTCACGAACGTAATACCGGCTACGGCGGAAATCAGAAGACCTGCTACACCGCCGCACTGGAACGCGGGGCTGACATCGTGGTGATGATTCATCCCGACTATCAGTACGACAGCCGTGTGATTCCGGTCGCTGCTGAACTCATTCGCCTTGGGAACTGCGACGTCATTCTGGGCTCCAGAATTCGCACGCGAGCTGAAGCACTGCAGGGAGACATGCCGGCATGGAAATACATCGCGAATCGCTGTCTGACCATATTTGAAAACGTGGCGCTCGGTCAGAACCTCGGCGATTTTCACAGTGGCTTCCGTGCATATCGACGTTCGGTTCTGGAAACCGTCCCGTGGCAGGAGAATTCAAATGATTTCGTATTTGACACGCAGTTTCTGGCTCAGGCGGTTTACTTCGATTTCAAGCTGGGAGACATACCGGTTCCCGTCCGCTATTTTGCCGAAGCTTCCAGTATCAACTTCAGCCGCAGCACGCGCTATGGGCTGCTGACACTGTGGGTGATGTTCGAATTCTGGTGCAACCGGCTCGGGATCTGCCGCTCGAAGATCTACAAAAAGGACACGCAAAAGTAGGTCCTTTCTGCCGGAAAGGACTTCCGCCGCAAGGCGGACACGCGCGACGTGCAACTGAAAACTCAGGCGGATTTTGGATAACCACACGCACTCATGTCGCGAAGTCCTGCCCGGCAGGCAGGAGCTGCATTGCGTGGCGAATCCTGTTGGATTGGCCACGGCTTCGGGGTATGGTGCTCAACAGCAGCGCAGTGTCTCATGGAGACGGCATCTCTGACTTGTCCACTCTACGATTTTGCGGAGAATCGCATGTCCGACTCATCACAAACCATCCGCAAGTCGCCAACGAAGCTGACGTACAATGAGTACGTATTATTTCCGGACGACGGCAAGCGACATGAGGTCATTGATGGACGACACTATTGCTTCGGAAATCCAAATCCGAGGCATCAATATGTTTCGCGGCACATTCTGTTTCAGCTGTACGAGCAGATTGAACTTAGGAAGCTGGGCGAGGTGATTAATTCGCCAATCGATCTGCAACTGAGCCTGTGGGACGTCGTACAGCCAGATATCGCCGTCGTGCTCACCGCGAATCGAATCATTACGACGACGAAGATCAAAGGCGTTCCGGATCTGGTAATCGAAATCCTGTCGCCATCCAATCGCAAACATGACCTCGAACTCAAGAATCGGCTTTACGAGCAGTCCGGCGTACCCGAGTATTGGATCGTCGATCCCGAGAATCAATCGGTGACGCAGTATCGTCTCGGCGAAGACAGCACGTTCGCAAATCCAGTGGTCTTCACTGAGTCGATTACATTTGAAGGGATCCCAGGCGGTGCCGTCGTTGATCTTGAAGCGAGTTTGGTAGTGGGATAAGCTTCCAGCTTGTCAGACAGAGCGAGATATTGCCAATGTTAGTCCGCACCTAAAATCCCTACCTTCCGCCCGCCTTCGAGCCAAACCGCGAAGATCCCGTGCCATGGCAAGTTGCGGAGTTGCGTCAGTTCGCTCTCCGAGGTATCTTGGTGGCGGCTTTGTTTGCTCCGTTTCAGTTGGCCTATCAACTTGTTGGGAACTGGATCGGGCCAACGCTGAAAACGTCGTTCGTCGCTCGAGAATCGTTTTATCTTTTGGGCGTGACGCTCGAAAATCTTAGTTACGGCGTGTTTTCGATGGCCTGTGCAAAGCTGGTCGTTCACAAGAGGTCAGCCTTGCATTTCTTTGCCGCAGGTGCGGCCTCGCGACTCGGGCTTATTCTGCTGGAACCGGCGTTCGTTCAGATCGTGCCAGTTCTGAATTGGAATGTGGCAAGGTTGCTGATTGTTACTGTTCACTACTTGCTGCCCATGTGGCTGCTCATCATCATCTTTGTGCATCTCACTAATCGCAGGCTGTCACGAAATTCTGCGCTGACGCTGTTTGCTGCAGTTGCATTTTCGGTCTTCGCCACGACCTTCCTCATCCAGGGAATCGCGTTGACAACTGCTGGCTCGCAGATGTGGGGATTTATTTCGGCAATCGCAATTGAATCCCTAATGCTCGTTATTCTTGCCCTGTTCCTTTGGATCGGCTGCAGAATGTCGCGGGGCGAAAACAGACACCTTGTCGGATAAGTTTCCAGCGTGTCAGTCTGAGCGGGATGATGCTCTGACCTGACGGAAACCCTGACAGGCTGGAAGCTTATCCCACTTTAATCGCATTCAGGATACATCGCCTTGCTCACACATCCGTAGCTGGCTTGAGCCACCGTGGCGGACCAGTCGGCGAGATAACCGCGGCGAGGTTCCAGTGATGGACGAGTTGCCAGTTTGGCTCGACGGGCGCCCATGTCTTCATCGCTGATGTTAACGGCGATTGTGCCGTTCAGCAGGTCGAAGGCAATCATGTCGCCGTCCTCAACACAGCCGATCGGACCGCCGACAATCGCTTCCGGAGAACAGTGAACTCCGATCGCTCCGTGCGACACACCGGAAACTCGAGCGTCGGAGATGAATGCGATCTTTCCGTCAAG
>JBBJME010000414.1:0-4591 GCA_037719765.1 Planctomycetaceae bacterium | reverse complement strand
CGCCCATTCCTCCACCGCCCATTCCTCCACCGCCCATTCCTCCACCGCCCATTCCGGCAGCCCCCATCCTGCTAGCACCCATTCCGCCACTCTTCGCACCTGGCTTGGTCTTGCGATCACCCCCGCGCAACGTGAGTTGCCTGATTTCAGGTACTTGAGATTCTGTGATTCGTGTGGCGGATTCGTTAGTCTTCGAAATCGACGTCAACAATGCTTTGAGCAACCAAATGTCTTCCTGATTTGACCAGATTTCGTTGGAAGATGGATAATCGATCTGCCATTTATTGTATGGCTGGCGAGTGATCCGATTGGCATCAACCAGCACAAGTCCCTCACCGGTGTCGTGCTGAAAAGGCTGGACAATTTTCAACAGATCTTCGATCTGTGTCTGATAAATGGATACCCAGCGTTCGCGAGTTTCTTTCGAATTGATCTCAGCGAAGTAACCAATCTTTTGCATCTCGCTGCGAATCTGTTCCGGCCATTCTCTGGCTGCCTGCTGACGTTCCCACAGTTGCCGTGACGCGGTTTTGTATGCGACCGAATCCAATTCATTCTCTTTCTTGCCGCCAGCGACCCAGGTTTCATTAGGATCTGTCTTACCGTTCCCCGCACTATTGAACGAATCATCAACCGATTTTTTCCGGAGATCTGTCTTCGTGGTTAGATCGCCACTGGCGTTCCACCAGCCGACGAAGACGAAGATCATTGCCAATCCAAAACAGATCCAGTATCGTTGCTTCAAAATTGGTTGAAGTTTTTCCATGACTCAAAACTCCCGACAAACGGTCTTACAGGATTAATTGAACTCAAACCGGAAACGCTGTCACTACTTCTTGTTTGCCGTAGCTGCATCTTCCGCGACCGGCGGGCGTGGATCAACTTCTTTGCGATCCTTTTCCAGAGTCGGAAGCCATACGAACTGAACCACGAAATCCGTGCGATCAATCATCTGGATCTTTTGCTTTTGCTGCTCTGCGAGCAACGGGCCACCAAGTCCAATCTGGCCCGTGCCAACAGCTCCGCCACCAGCCATCCCAGGATATCCGGCAGTTCCGCCGCCCGACATGCCAGGATATCCGGCGCCCCCTCCTTCAGCCATTCCGAGAGCTCCAGCCCCCATCCCAGGGTAGCCAGCAGAGCCACTTGATCCACCGCCGGGTCCTTGCATCATCCCCTGCCCACCGCCATACATCCCACTCCCTGTCGCATCCCCGCCACCCATATAGCTGTCTAACCCAGCCATACCGTCACCCATGTATCCTCCAGCTCCGCCCGGTCCTCCAGTCAGCCCTGCTCCGGCCCGCTGATTTGGATCATAAGCAGTCTTCGTTGTTATCGAAAACGCGAGAATTGGATGCGAAATTCCAATCTTGCCAACCGGCACAGTCACGCCACCGGAATTCAATTCCCACTGCCGAAGATTCTTGACCAGCGTGTTGTCCAGATAGAGCCGCCCGCGCATCGCGAATTCGGCTTTTTCATTGTTGTGCAGATGAAAACCTTTTAACGTGACAATATAGCCTTCCTTCTTGTCCGGTGCCTTGCGATCACGCGGCTCAAAGTCCCCAAGTCGGGATTCTGGTTTGGCATCGGCGAACTTCTTGTGCCATTCTGAAACATCAGCAACCTTCATCGTCGTGAACGACTGAATCCGCACTTTGTTCTGTAGCGTGATGTCGGAAACGTCAAGGTCAACGCCTTCATCGCGCGGCATACATTCGTTAACAGCTTTGAACACCTCCATCCAGATTGCTCGCTTTTCCAGCGGTGCGACGAGGCGATCAATTTTCTCAAGAATTTTCTTGTGATCACCCTCTGTCGCGCCAAATGCCGTTTTTTGGGTGCTGATCTGGGATTGCACGCTCGCCACAAATTTCTGTTGTTCGTCCCACTTTGTCTCACCATATGATCCCAGCACTGACGCACTACCCATTGTGCCTGCGCCGAGTGCCAGCAGTAACCCTGCTGCTGCCGCAATTGCCCAGGGCTTCTTACTGCGGATCTTACGATCCATGGCGATTTCAGGTGGCAGCAGCGTGGTCCGAATTCGCGTCTTGCCAATCGCCTGCAGCGCCAATCCGTAAGGCACAGCAAACGTCATCATGTTATCAATAAACAGTGGATCGGTGAGTACCGCATCGCCCGTAACACCTTCAAGACTCTCCAGTCGCTCCACTTCATACTGCAGATTCTGTTGCAGGAATTTCTGCAGTCCTGCCAGTCGAAAACCGTTGCCGACGCCAATGATCTTACGAATCTTTGCCGATCGGTTCACGCTTCCAAAATAACCGATTGACCGCTGAATCTCCGAAACATAATCATTAAACACCGGCCTCAGTGCCTGGAAAACAGCCTTAGGATCCGGAGCCTTCGTCGCGTTGCACTTCAGATGTTCCGCCTTGGCAAACGTGAGCTTCATTTCACGCGTCAGAGCTCGAGTGAAATGGTTGCCGCCGATCGGCACGTTACGAATCCAGATACTGCGACCATTCGATACCAACAGCGTCGTGTTATCAGCTCCCATGTCCAGAATGACGTAGTAATCTTCAGCAGCGGGCGGTTCCGGGTTCTCAGCCGTCTTGCGGAAACCCAATACGTCATACGAGAGGTAGTTATACAGCGCCAGAGGGGCAATCTGGACAATCTCTACCTCTTTGCTGTTGTTCGTAAATGGCTTCAGAGCGTCATAGATCAGTTCTCGCTTCATCGCGAAGAGCCCAACTTCTGCCTCCAGCATGAAGCCGCTTTCTTCGACACCGCCACCGATCGGCTGGTAATCCCAGATCACGTCGTTCAAATCGAACGGTATCTGTTGCCGCGCTTCGTATTTTACGATCTCGGCCACCTTGCTGGATTCCACCGGCGGCAGTTTGATGAACTTTGCAAGTGAACTCTGGCCCGGTACGCTGATCGCAATCAAATCGCCATCAACTTTGTTCCGTTCGAGGAACGTTTTCATTGCTTCGCGAATCAGTTCTTCCGGAATCGCATCAGGTTGACTGAGGATTTTGGGATGGGGAATATAGTCAAACGCCGCCGCGACCACGCGCTCGCCATCTTCGGAGACGCGAAGTTTCATTGCTTTCAGGCCCGCCTGACCAATGTCAATGCCCCATGCGCTGACTGATACCGCCATGATACGCCTCGATTGATTTGAAGATTAAGTGACAGGAGTTCAACAGAATTGTGCTGTTTGGCAAAATTACCAGCAGCTTTGCGGTTCCGTCAACCAATTTTGAAACACCAAAGTGCCGCAATCTTCGGAAAGATGCAGCTCAGCCTGACTTAAGGCCGTTTTGGAACTCGCGAATCCGGATATTCCGGCAAGCGGTCAGAAACTCTGACGAGTTTTGTCAAATTGAAGTTCCATGAAACTCGGAAATTCTGCATGTTCCAGCCAGAATGCCGCGAATATCGCCCGTTTCGAGGTGTGCTTGTTTCGTACCGGGGTGTTCCAGAGGGAATTGCAGATCGTCCACTCAGCCAGGCATGAGTCACGCGTGACCTGTCTTCATGCGAGCTCAAGCCCAATTCGACTGCCGGGTGTGTTATTGTTTACCGCGCGCGTTATATTATTGAGTAGCGTGCAAGGTTGCTTCCTGCACGATCGGCAGGTGCGCGCCGCGGGCGTACCATGGCGGCGCTGTCGCCGATGACTGGAGTCTGAACGGTACTTTTCCTTTACCACGAACCTGCAATCAATGTCTGTCTCTCAAGAATTCTCTGAAATCAGCGTGCTAATTCCAGGATATTCCATCGAAGATCTGCCAACCGACCTTCCGGAAGAGGAAGCCGCCAGCCTACTCAACGCCGTGGCATGCGCATGGCATCCTCGATTGCTTCAGCGATCAAACAGCATTCCACTTTTTCGGCAGGCGGAATCTCTCACGGCATATCCTGGTCGCCGCATTGTCTTCGTCCCCGCTTCTGCAGAATCCTGGATGCCACATGAATGGCGTGCAGTCCTTCAAGAACAGGGACATCTCGTGTTGGCAGGTTGTTCGAAACGGGAAGACTGGTTGAGCGCGATCGATGCTGCGTTGACGGACGAAACCAGCTCGCCGGTTGAGGCAAACATTTCGGACGCCGACGCCAACCCACATGCCGCAGATTTCCCCGGTCTGAACGCATCCCAGGTCACCACAAACGCTTCCACGACGCCCGTTCTGATTGACCATTTCCTGGCACTCGGTGTTGTCATGCTGCAAGTGCAATTACTGAGTCGCCGCCGCCATCATTTCGTGGATGCCGACTCGATCCTGCTGAGCCGCGAAGTGCGTCTGGCCGCCGACGCATCTCTTCTCGGCGACGAAGCCACGGTCAAGTCGCATCTGATGCGATGTTTCGAACACCTTCGCGACACACGGGAGAAGTTCTATCCGATGAACTGTTACCTGTTGGATCTCTGCCTTCCCGGCGACGACGAGCCGACCTCCGAAATTGCGAACCTCGTCGCCTCCGCCACACCAGCAACGCGACTCAATCTGTTCGCAACCGGACGTGAACTTGCGACATGGGTTGAAAAAGACGCATCACTCGCCGCACAACTGAAGCAGGCAATCGTCGATGGCAAGTTGACGCTGCTCAC
>JBBJME010000014.1:0-47014 GCA_037719765.1 Planctomycetaceae bacterium | reverse complement strand
TCATACCGCATCAAGGAATTCGGACAGAATTGGTTTCGAACCCATCGCGATCGTTCTGGCTCTCGCAGGTATTGCGAGTGTTTTTGGAACAAATCTCGCAATCAACGCAGGAAAAACGGGTTCACTGCCGCGCGAAGTGCAGCGATCTCGGCTACGATACCGACCACGAAAAGTTGACGGTGCCACGCGAGCGCCGCCACTGCTGACGAATCGAACCGAAATTCCTCGTGGAGCGATATACACATGGCACGCAAGAGCTGGGTTGATCCGGAAACGAACGAGCCGTTGATCGACGATTATGCGAAAAAGCTGGCAAACTTCATGAAAGCGTTTTCCGATGGCGTGATTACCGAACAGGAAATCAGCGAGCAGGAGGCCCGCCTTGTCGATCTCATGCGACAGGTCGAAGAAAACATGAACGATGAAACGCATGCCAAAGTCACTCGCCTCATGTGCGAACTCACGGCGTTCAACATTATGCAATTTGTCTACGAGATGCAGATGTCCCGCGCGACTGCTTTTCGCGGTTAGTCAGTTTAAGTCAATTTGAAGTTTGAGATTTCAAATTTGCAATCGGCAACTGCCGGGTTTCCATCCAGAATGAATTGTGCTGGTCATGTCTTTGAATGATGCGTCCTGCCTGGTCCCCTACGAAGGGCATGGCATCACGTTTGAATATCCCGGTTACTGGGAGATTAGTGAAGAAGTCGATGACACGGATGTCCTGATCACCGTGTTGACTGACAATTCGTGCTTTTGGGCATTGCGAATTCTGCACGGATGTCCTCGACCAGACGAAGTCGTCAATTCCTGCATTGAGGCCTTCAAGGAGGAGTACGACGAGGCGGAGGTGACGGAAAGCGGTGGGGTGCTGGCGGAAATGCCGGCATTCTGTCGAGAAGTCGAGTTTTCCTGCTTCGAATTATTGAACTCCGTAGCTCTCAGCAGTGTCCGTTCGTCCAAAATGACACTGCTGGTATGGTGGCAGGGAACGGATCATGAACTGGAATCGACACGCCCGATTCTGGACCGTATGACTCAATCAGTCCGCATTCTCGATCTGCTATGAAGTTACCGAAAACACATCCCACATCTGCCGAATTTCAAATCCTGGCCCAACAGGCGAGATTTGTTCCGATCTACCGCCAGTTGACCGCTGACACGCTGACACCTGTCACGGCGTACCAGCGAATCGCATCCGGCCCCTGGGCTTTCCTGTTTGAAAGCGTGATCGGCGGAGAAAAGATCGGACGTTTCAGCTTCGTCGGCAGTCATCCATTTTTGACGCTCACAGCGACTGACCACAATGTGGTCATCGAACACATCGGTGCAGATCGTCGTGAATTTGAAAGTGCCGACCCGCTCAAAGAGCTGGATGCTGTTGTCGCACAGTACCAATCAGTCACGATCCCCGGCCTGCCGAGATTCTGTGGCGGAGCGGTCGGCTACGCGGGCTATGATGTGATCCGGTATACTGAGAATCTCCCGAACGTTCCGCACGACGACCGACATCTGCCGGATCTGTGCTTCGCTTTGTACGATGCGATGGTCATCTTCGATCATATCCGCAAGGTCGTGCTTGTCGTGGCACTTGCCGACACAGCGCTGGGCGATCTCGAAGAGTCACGTGCTCGTGCAGAAGAGCGACTGGAAGTGCTCTGTCGGCAACTCGCATTCAGCGGTGGCGATGTCGAACTCACAGATATCGACCTGACGATCGAACCAGCTCCGGAAGTCAGGTCAAATTTCACTCAGCCGCAATTCCATGACGCAGTAGAAAAATGTCGTGAGTTCGTCAAAGCAGGGGATGTTTTTCAGGTCGTGATCAGCCAGCGTCTGGAATATCAAAGTCCCGCGCAGCCGCTGGATGTTTATCGTGCGCTCCGCATGGTGAATCCCAGCCCGTTCATGTTTCTGCTCAAGACTCCGGACGTGGAACTTGTCGGCAGTTCACCGGAGATCATGGTTCGTGTGGAAGACGGCGAAACGACGATCAGACCCCTGGCGGGCACGCGAGTTCGCGGAAAGACTCCGCAGGAAGACCGCGAACTTGCCGAAGAGCTGCTTGCCGATCCCAAGGAGCGGGCTGAACACGTCATGCTGATTGATTTGGCTCGTAACGACGTCGGTCGGGTCGCGCGGTTCGGTACAGTGACGTTGTCAGACGTCATGGTCGTCGAACGTTACAGCCATGTGATGCACATCACCTCAAACGTCTCCGGACAACTTCGCGAAGGCTTGTCTGCGATCGAAGCATTGCGGGCAGGCCTGCCTGCCGGCACAGTTTCCGGTGCGCCAAAAGTTCGCGCCATGGAAATCATCGATTCGATTGAACCATTGAAGCGCGGTCCCTACGGCGGCGCGGTTGGTTATATTGACTTCACCGGAAACATGGACACCTGCATCGCTCTGCGAACGCTGGTGATCAAAGACGGCACAATCTACATTCAGGCCGGAGCCGGAATCGTGGCGGACAGTGTGCCCGAAAGTGAATACCGTGAAACACTCAGCAAGGCACGCGCGATGCTGAAGGCAATTCACATCGCTGAAACACAGTTGTAGAAGTACAGGGGACCCGATCGTGACTTCCGCATGGCAATCACTCAAGGGGCATCAGGAACAGCGGGCTCTGTTTGCGCGTTCTGTGGAACGTGGCCGCCTGTCGCATGCGTACGTGTTAACCGGATCAGAAGGGATCGGCAAACGCAAATTTGCGCGATTGCTGGCGCAGTCCATGTTCTGTCGCGAACATGCAGCCCATGAAATCGACGCCTGTGGCGAATGCCGAGCGTGTCGAGGCTTCGTTGCTGGTAACTGGCCCGACTTCATGGAGATCGGCCTGCCAGCCGGCAAGACCGAGATTCCCATTTCACTGATCCTTGGCGAATCCGACAGACGCGGACGCGAAGGACTGTGTTTTGAACTGTCCATGTCACCTCAGGCGTCAGAACGCCGCGTGGCTCTGATCAATGATGCACACCGCATGAATCAGGAAGGTGAACCACTGCTGAAGACGCTGGAGGAACCACCCGCAAACGCCCTCATCCTTCTGGTCTGCGACAACCCGGATTCGTTGCTGCCCACCATTCGCTCACGCTGCCAGGTCATTCGCTTCTTCCCGCTGACCGAAGCTGCCGTCAGCGAAATTCTGCTTTCCGAGCAAATGGTGGAAACGCCGGAAGAAGCCCTCCAGGTCGCCGCCCTGTCGGAAGGCAGCATCACGCTCGCCCAACAACTGCTGAATCCTGACCTGCGCGCGTTGCGGGAAATGGTGAGCGAACAAATGGAGCTGCTGGAGCAGATGAAACCGCTTGAGATTTCGAAGCATGTGTCCGATGAGCTGGACCGAATTTCGTCAGGCACCGAAGAGGCACGACGTAACGCCAAATGGCTGCTGCGTTTCATCGCAGGATTCCTCAACGATCGCCTGAAACGCCTGACGTCCGGAGATTTTTCCGATCCGCTGCTGCAGCGATTCGGTGTAAGGTCCGGCGTCGATCTGCTCGCCCCGCTTCTCGACCGCATCATCATCGCTGCGCATCAGATCGAAGGAAATTCCCCGGTGCGTCTGGTCCTTGAAGCAATGTTCGACGACATGGCTCGCCAACTTAGACTCGGCCCGCTCTCGGCACGGTGATTGTCACTATACCTCGCGCGGACTGCAATAACCTGTAGCGGGATTCGTCAGAATTCAGAGCCGACGATGATTCAACCCAAAGTCTCACAACTTGGGCTGCTGGAAAATGCCTCGCCCAGACCCGCGCGGAGAATAGCCGCGTGTATTCGATCGTTGTTAGCCAAGGTGCGTCGAGGGACTGTGGCAGAAACGTGATTTCGGCGGCGTAAGTCGCTCCCGTTGAAGTAAATCATGCGTTACACTCGACGGAAAATGAAACTTGACGCGTGTCAGGTGATGCGTTTCTGAGTCCACGCTTGCGGGCAAAATCATGAAGGGGCCGTCCTTACGTTACGATGTGCGAGTCCTGCGGGTGTTTTGCTGCGATGCCTGCGGACGTCAAGTGCAGACGCCGGGGAATGTAACAACTCAAACTTGCCTGTGCAGCGATCCGCCGAAATTCATGAGACCGCTGGACCGACCTCGGACGGTCTCGCCCGACGTCAGCAGGTTTATCAGTCCGGCAGATCCTGAAGAACTGATCGAAGTTGAAGTTATCGATGAAACGCCCTACGTGCTGCATGTTCCCGTAAAGCCGCCGCCACCAGCGAGATTCGCGAATCGTCGCAAGCTCTACGACGAAACTGCGGCCCAGATGGAACCTGAATTTGGCGAAGGAATCGTCCACAATACCACCAACGAAACGCCCGGAAAGGACGAAGCTCAGGCCGAAGCGCGGAGGCATCCGGACCACAAAAAGTCTGCGGAGGAATCCCATATCGCTGCTGCCGACAGTGGGCGATCGCGCAGGCGTCGGCGAGGTCGTGGTGACGAACCAGATACTGCGAGACCACCGGGCAATCATGCCGCACCGCCAGCCAAACGACCTGATGTGCGCGGGCGACCCGGTACGGGACAGTTGGGATCGACAAGAGATGCAGGCCAGCCGAATCGCAACTCAAATGCAGAATCGGTTGGCTCAGATCAGTCATTGCCCGAAGATCGATCGCTGCACTCTGTCGACGATGCAGAATCAGGTAGCGTTTCAACTGACGAGCAGGCCTCGTCGGAACAGGGTGACGGGCGGCGGCGTTCACGGCGTCGCGGAAGGCGGCGCGGACCTCGTCCGGAAGGCGGCGGCGCATGACCGGCAGTGGACAGCCAGACGAAACGTCCTCTGAGACTCACTGTGCAGCATGGGTACTGCCGTCACTCCTCGCATTCTCGGCGTTGCTGCTCTTCCTGCCAACGCCGGTCGGTATGACGCAATACCGTTCAATTATTCATAACCACAGTCTGGGCAAAGGTTTTTGTCAACGGTTTGAGTTTTCTGTGTTCGGGACGGCATTTCTTCCAGCGGGACATTTTTCGTTTGATCACTCGAGGGTTAATTCGGTTGCGTCGGGCCGGAATTTTCTCGCAGCTCATCTCCCAAACAACCGCATTCAACCAGTCGCAAAAACTTACTTCGGTACGAGGATCACATTCGGGCAGACGTGTTTTAAGGATTTGAAAGCAACCTTTGAACGAGAGTCGATCCGTGTCCAACGTCGCACTCTTCGCGGCTTCAAGCATCATCGTCCGCGTGATGAAATGTCCCAGCGAAAGAGCATACAGTTCCTGCTTCAAGCCGTCGCTAGTCTCGCTGCGAAGATGAGTTGTTTTTTCTGCACGGCACGGATCCTGATGAGTCTTCTGTTCGTCATAAACGATCTCTTCCTCCCAGCGTTCGTGGTACTCCATGATCAGTTCCATCGCCGGAAATTCGTCAGCCTCCAGCAGGTTGGTCATCAGCCGGTGAATCTCCTTGTGCCCAGTTCGCTGAGGGTCGTCCAGCGTGTACTCCACGATCCGAACCAGGATGCCGCGACGATCATTGACTCGATACCAATGGCTCGGATAAATCTTTGCCAGGTACGAACCATCTGAAAGAATTTTGATCGGCTGGAGTACGAGCGATTTGGAAACACGAAACAACAATTTATGTCTTAAATGCAGGGATTCCCACGTTTCGTAGCTGTAGAAACCGCGATCTTCCATCAACAGAGCGTCGGTCGGAATTGAATCCCACAGGTCTTTGACCAGCTTCCTTTCGGAATCCTTCCAGCCACCGTACACGAAGGCAAATTCAATATGTGTGCCAAGTTCCACGAGGCTGACTTTCCGCAGTTGCGGAAACGGCCCTTCACCTCGGCTGCCGGATGAGCGTCCGAGATGCTGATGTGCTTCACAGTCAGCAACATCCAGCACCGTTCCGTCAATCGCTACTTTTCTCATGCCTTTGTAGAACGCGCCGGGCGTTTGTTCTGTGGCCATCGGTTTGACGACCGATTCATAGAGCGCGACAAGGGGTTCGCTGCCGAGTCGCTGTCGAGCGATACACAATGCGGATCGGCAGGGCGAAGCCTCGCCTTTGCGAATCTTTCGGCAGGCTTTGAAGACCTGTCGAATCGGAAGTTCGGTGAACAGTCCCATGGCGAGTACAACCAAAATCATAATCTCATTTGTGAGCTTGCACCGACGAACGGATTGTTTGTTGGTGGCTTTCAGTGCGTTTGTGATTTGTTCCTGCGAGATGACCTTTTCCAAGCCAGCCAGTCGGTCTAAGATCCGTCCGTTCTGATCCTCGGAAAATGTTGAGCGTCCCTGCTCATCCATGTCGTGACTCCTTGCTTAAGTTGGTGTGTTTGCAACACAACTATAGCAGGAGTCACGATTTGCATTTTTTGAACGGTATTGCGGTTAAACGATGATACTTATCAATGGGTGCTTATCAGCGACTCTACAGCCCGGAGCCAGCCGCGTCATTCAGTTTGGTGATGCCGGCGAGTTGCTGGTCGATGGCGCGTTGGGTCAGTTTCTGAAAGTCGCCGTCCATCAGGGAATCCGACAGAGCTCCGGGGCGTCCGTCCTGGACTCGATCCAGTTCACCAGCCAGACGCTGCATCCACTCGGGGGGTTCAATTCCGGATCCGATCCGCTTGCTCATGAAGTCCGCGATTTCAGTTCTGAGTGAAGCAAAGTTGGTTTCGACTTCCGCCTGAGTCAGCCCGGGAGTTCCGGGGCAGGACGTCGATACCAGTGCGGCCATGCGATTCTGGGCCAGTGCTCCGAGGATGCGTTCTCCCACATGATCATGCAGTGCGGGTAACCTCACGCCGTATTCGGATTCCAGTTGCTCCAGTTCTTCCACAAAGGAATTGGCGATGCCGCGCGATTCATCATCGACAAATTCCTCCACGCCCGCGGCAAGTTCCAGATCGCCGCTGCGGACCATCGACTCGTGCGCCACCTGCCATGGGATGGTGTTCCATTCGAATCGATCGTACAGCGCTTCCAGACGCAGAAAGTCGAGCAGACAATAGAGCCGATTGCCGTAGTCCGAATGGGTTGTCGTCGTATTGTATTCCAGAAAGCGATCGAAATTGTCGACGACGCATTCGTACACGAATTCAGCCATCTCCGCCGCGTCTTCACGATCCATTTCACCGGATTCAAAATCTTCGAGCAGTGGCACGGTCTGAGTCAAAGCAACCGTTTCCTGCAGTTCATCAAACATCGATTCTGCTCCGTGATGCAGGATGGCGCGTGCATTGCCCAGCGTTAACATGCGCGTGTGAAACAGATCATCGCCATACTTCTCAATGAATTCCTTCACCTCGGCAGCAAATTCATCATCATGCAGATCCTCCACAATCGACAGTCGCATGGAACCACTGTGCCGTGTCCACAGGTCTGAATATGAATCCAGCAGCTTCTGGATACGCTTCAGCAATGTCTGCACGCGGCGCGGGGCTTCAGTCTTCCAGCGACCTGCCGAATGCAGAATACACTCCACCGAACTGCTTAAACCGATGCGAAACAGCCGATCAAATTCTGTGACGGCCTGTCCCGAAGGTCGCAGCGTACGTTCCATCTGCAGCGCGGTCTGAAGCAGCTCAAACGTTTCTTCCAGCATCCCCAGTCGCGGCAACTGACTGAGCAGCACGCGGATCACCGACTGCAGCATTCTGGCTTTGAGAATGGCTGCCGGCTGACCACCATTTTCGAATGGCACGTACAGCAGCGGACGGCGTCTGAGTTCCTTGCACAGTGCCGGGAAACATCTCTGCGCCGCGTTCACATCCTGCGCAAACACGGCAGTGAACATGCGGGATAACTGGCGATCCAGCGACGAGTCTTTGTCATTGTCGCCGACTGATTCTTCCGCGATGATTGCACCAATCAGGCGCTCCGCCATCAGAAACTCAACCGTGGTGGACAGCGCGTTCTGCATCAGCAGCAAACGGCACTGCATCTGAATATCGTATTCGATGTTTCCTTCCAGGCCCGAACCATGCACGGCAATTTCGTAGTCGCGCACTTCGCGGACAAGTTCGCTGAGTCCATGCAGTCGCCCGCGAATCGCGGCCAGCCATTCGCCGAGATGTTCTTTCTGGTCTTCGCGAGCGGCATCTGTCGTGGTTGCGGAAGCGGCTGTCGCCGCGGAACGTGAAACCCACACCGCGGCGATACCCCACAGCGATCCGACTGTATGCAGAAACTTCAGACGCGGTTCAATCTGACGGTAAAGGATTTCGAATTCCGTCGTTCCCGGCCCGGCCCCGCTGTCCATGGTATCGGACGCATTGCCATCGTCGGTGGAATCATTGTAAGTGACATTCTCCCACGCCGCTTCGAACAGATTGTCGGCAGACTCATCGGCATCGAACAAATGCTCGAGATCCAGATCGTCGCGATCCTCTTTGCCACCCTTTCGCTTTTTCTTGTGGAGTTCGGCAAATTCTCCCAGGCTTGGAATTTCCCAGCACACTCCGGCGTTCGCTTCCATGAATGCAAACAGGCGTCGCAGGTTGTTCCAGCGTTTGTCAGGTTCCGGCTGATCGCAAATGCACTGCAACAGGCGATGCAGCAGGCGATGAATGGAATGGGGGCCATTCTCCAGCGGGACAGTTTCAGCGCGGCTGAGCCACTGCATCAGAAGTCCCATCGCCGCCACATGATCCTTACGATCCAGCAACGCCGCGACAACCTGCGCAAAACTGCTGGTGGCGTCAAAGTCTTCAACATGTTGCCGCCAGAACGAAATATCGCCAGCCGACTCTCCTGCCGTGCGCCATTCTGCAAGGACGCGCGCCACCTGAGTCGCCGCTTCGACCGACTTCATGCCTTCGACATGCGTCAGATCATTGACGGTTGTCGTTGCATAGCGATCCCATTGTTCGGCAAGCTCGCGGAAATCCTTCAGCACGGAATCGTGCAGATCTTTCTTTCCGGACGCCGCCGCTTCACTCATGGCCAGCGTACAGGCATCGAAAATCTGACCCATGATGTCGAGCAGAACTTCCACGCGGGAATCCGGAATGGAATCTTCGCGCGTAAAGAACAGCGGAAACAGTCCCTGGAAACCCAGAATATTCCACGGGTCCACCAGCCCGCCACATTCGATTCCTCGATGCAGCAGATCAATCACCTCCGTGATCATCCGCCGAGACGTTTCCAGTTCTCCGTTGCGCACAAGTCGAGGCACCATCACGAGGCGCGACTGAATCTCAGATTCAAACCGCGCACTCAGACATGGTATGACCGACGCTTCTTCGCAACTGGCTTCTTCAAACCCCATCCGCGCGAACATCCACGACAGATGACGATGCTGAACCTGATCCGCACCATACTTGGAAAGGTACATGTTGAGTTCATGCCGCACATGACCGAACGGCTGCCGTGATTCATTGGCGAGTCGTTTCAGGCGTTTCGCCCGTTCGCCTTTCGCCGTGTCCAGCAGACGCTGATAAAAGTTGTCTCGCTGTCTCGCGACAATCGGCAGCAGCGATGTCAGCGAAACGCTGGAATCATACGTCTGCGGGCCGGAACCGCTGATCGCTGACGCCATCAGAATCGTCCCCGCCAGAACAGCTGAGGCATCAAACAACCGCTCCGGATCGGCCTTCTTGTTATCCTGATGAATCCAGTCAATCAGTGAATCGATAATCAGTCGACGCACAATGAACCGGCGATAAAATCCCTTCGTATCGATCTCATCCGGATCCCATTCGCCAAACACATAATTCGTGCGCTTGTTGACGGGATGCAGGTGATCGTGCGACCGCATGTCGAGACTCAGTTCCGCCATCCGATCAATCGAAAAGTGAGACGTGCTGACCAGATCGTCCGGCAGATCCCGCATGAAGGCAATCGTCGATTCGATGAGTTGCTCATACGGCCCGACCGCCGCACCGACATCGCTGAAATACAGGGGCAGAGGGCAGAATCGTTCGCTGGAATAGATTTCAGAACGGCGACCATTTTCCAGTACCGCCACAGGCCGATATCCGACGAAGTGATTGAGTTGTTTCAATGCGGCGTCAACGACCTGATCGGACTTGCCATGACTGTATGCCGCTTTTGCGGCCAGCGTGGCTTCGAACATCCGGGCCAAAAGCAGTGGAGCGTAATGGTCGGCCTCCGTCAGATGACTCAACAGATCGGCGTGATGTTTGCCATACGCGGGCAGCAACTCATCGAGCGTCAGGCGGATGACGGCCTCAGCCTGAGCCGGATCCGCACAGGCAGCATCGCCGGAGTTCGAAAGCCGCTGCAATTCTCCCAGCAGGAAATCCCGCAGCGCAATCGGTGAAGACGCCCGCTGCTGATCGCGGAAGAGATCATTCAGCGTCGCACGAAATCGTGCACTGGCAGCACCCTGAGAGAAATTCAGGTAGCCCAGCAGATCCCGCAACGCATCGGCATCGACTGCAGCAACAGCGTCGGGAGACTTCTTAGCAGATTTTTTTTTGTTGGTCACGCGGCAAATATTCTGTCAGAACAAATCAAAGTCAAGGCCTGTCGATTCACAGAATCGCCAGACCCTGCATTCCTGGCACCAGAGTCCTCAGAGTGAGGCTCGGACTTGAAGTCACCAAACTACCGAGCATACTCAACATTACGGGTTTCCCGTAAAACGGTGACCCTGATTTCACCGGGATACGTCAAAGTCTGCTCAATCGCACCAGCAATATCACGACTCATTCTTGCTGCCTGACGATCATTGACGCGAGAAGAATCCACAATGATCCGGATTTCCCGACCGGCCTGGACGGCAAACGCATGGTCAACGCCGGGGAAACCGCATGCCAGAGCTTCCAGCTCTTCCAGACGGCGAACATATTTTTCGAGTGTCTCCCGCCGCGCACCGGGGCGTGCTGCAGACACGGCATCGGCCGCTGCAACCAATACCGTATAAATGTACTCAGGCCGGATATCGTCATGGTGCCCGGCAGCAGAGTGGACAACTTCCGGGCCTTCGCCGTAGCGTTTGAGCAATTCTGCTCCGACAGCCGGATGTCCGCCTTCCATTTCATGATCGGCCGCCTTGCCGATGTCGTGCAAAAATCCGCAACGTCGCCCCAGCGTCCCGTCGAGCCCAAGCTGTTCGGCCATCATGCCGGTGAGATGAGCCACCTCAATGGAATGCTGGCGCACGTTTTGACTGTAGCTGACGCGGAAGTGCAGTCGGCCCATGAGATCCATCAGCTTCGGATGCAGTCCGCGTACGCTGGCTTCTTCACACGCATGCATCCCCAGCTTGCGAATGTGCTCTTCCATTTCCTTTGTCGTCTCGGCGACGATTTCTTCAATGCGTGACGGATGAATGCGACCGTCCTGAATGAGTTTCGTCAGCGACAACTTGCCAATTTCACGGCGGACACTGTCAAACGCCGACACAATCACCACGCCTGGCGTGTCATCAACAATGACATCGACGCCGGTGGCTTTTTCAAACGCGCGGATGTTGCGTCCTTCACGACCAATGATGCGTCCCTTCACTTCGTCACTGGGGATATCCACTGTCGAAACTGTGGATTCGGACGTATGCGCTGAAGCATAACGCTGTACGGCCATCCCGATGATTTCGCGGGCTTTCCGTTCACAGTCGACCTTCACTTCGGCCTCATGCTTCAGAATCATGGCACCCGTTTGATCCGTGAGTTCACGATCCAGCCGCTTCAGCAGTTGTTCGGTGGCCTGCTCGCGAGTCAGCTCGCTGGTCTTGTAGAGCACTTCCTGCTCTTCTTTCAGCAAGCGGTTCAATTCTGCGTCTTTGGCCTCCATCGACTTGACGCGTTCGGCTAGTTTCTGCTGCGTGCCCTGCAGCATTTTCTCTTTCTTCCGGATCGAATCCTGCTGCTCTTCCAGCTGGGATTCACGCTTGTCAAGTTCACGATCACGCTCCCGCTGCGAACCGCGTACTTCTTCCATTTTGGATTCCAGCGACTCGCGGCGTTTCAGCATGTCCTCCTTGAGCTTCAGCTCCAGATCCTTCTGCACGTTCTCGGCATCGCGTTCCGCCTGCCGAATAATTTCATCACGGGTCTTGTAGGCCCCACCTTTGATCAGACGATCAACAAAGTAGCCAATCGCAACACCCACGATTGCGGCGACTGCGCCGACAATCATCGGATTATCCATGAACACGCCCCTCAATTCACAAACGGTCCCTGCATCCGCAATGGGATGGTGTGAAGAGCTGACGGTAACGCACGCCAATGATCACCCACCGGTGATCAGAACGGTGGCCTCAAGAGTTGCCAGTAGCAAAGCAGTCTGAAAAAATGGCCGCAACCGCACAGAAAGGTTGAGAGCGAACCCGGACACCCATCGCCATGCAGGCCAGGACCACCCCGGCGGGCCGGTGGCAATAGGCACTGGCCGAATCACCGTCTGCAGATCAACAAGTTCTGTCGGACAGCAGATGTGCTGACCGGAACTTGCGCAGCGCACGGCAACCCGAGTAAGACATTGCAGCATCGCAGCCGCAAACCCTACCAGGCAAAAAGCCAGCAAGAGTAATCCCATAATTCCCATGTGCGCAGGAGTGATCCAATGTCAGATTAAGACTGCATAGCACCGGCAGGCCGACACCAGGCGAACGTACAATCAGGTTCACAGCAGGTCCGGAAGACCAATTTCTGTCAACATCCTTTGAAAAGTCCACGGATCTTCACCGAGACTTCAAAAAGGGACCGACACATGCTATCAAAGCCGCCCGGCGAATCAACCGCCGGGGCACCCTGGAAAATCTGACTATGCCATTTCGGCATTTCCGGAGAGCTTTCTGTCAATGCCATGTCGTTCTATCCGCGAAGCATCGTCTTCAGGCGTCGGATTTGTTTGCGGACAATAATAGGGATTCGCTCCAAAATCGGTGAAGTTCCCCATGTGTCAGCAAAACGAGTCACCACATCCGGCATCGTCTGGTGAAGCTGTTCGCTCAGGCTGGCAGCCGCCTTCAGGACCACCGTGGCCCGAACTCCCAGATCGTCGGCCATCGCATGCAGTTGCTTTACTCCGATCTGATCCGGGTCCGAAACACCCCCCAGACTCATTGCCAGGTGACGCGAAATGTTTTTGTAATTTCGCGTACACACCAGATCGTAAATGGAGCAAGTTGCAGACGTCGTCGATCCACATACAACAGCGCAGATTCTTTCCGTGAGCGTCCGCGTTTCCAACCAGCAAATTGAACAGTGTCCAGTGCATCAGCTTTTGAAGTTCAATCAGCGGAAAAGATGTATGGCTGCGGATGATTTCTACGCACTGCCTCAACCCCGGTCCGCCCTCTTTTTCGTACTTTTCTGGCTGATCCCAAGTGCCTGACAAAAATCCTCCTGATGCAGGCGCCGGTAACATTCACCCTCAAGCAAGCGATCGTAACGGGAGATGACGGCAATGGCTGCTCGGTTCGTTCGACGAAGTTGAATGTCCACGACCGGCAGACCAATGGCACCCGCCAGCGTGGCGACAAAAGTTTCATTCTCAGGCAGATGCGAGTAAATCGGCGAAGCGAATTTCAGCAGATACGTGCTGGGTGTATTTCCCAGCGGTATTGAGATCCTGCCGTCCTGAATATGCACCGGCAATTTATCCTGAGCCCCCGCCAGGGACAGTCGAACTTCATCCTGCCCGGTCACGGCCGAAAATGCATTGGGTGCTCCGACAGACCAGTCGGCCAGTTGACGTTCGCTGACAGCTTCATAACGCTGATCCGGCTGAACAGGCGTGTCAGAATGTGTGATCGCCAAGGCTCCTGCACAGTCGCCGCCGATCGCCTTTAACAGTTCAAAGTCATTTCCCTGCGAGATCTTCAGAGACTGACAGATCTGCTGCCGGACATTGGCTTCCGGAAGTAGATTGACAAAGAAATGATGACTTGCATGGATGTCGTAATTTCCATCCAGCGGAAGCGAAATCGATATTGGAAATCCGTTCGGATTCTGCTGCCATCCCGCGCAGTACTGAAACTGCATCATCCCGGAAGTCGCAAGAGTCAGCTCACCCACAGTCTGCTGCTGATAATGCACAAACAACGTCTCAGGCACCCTGGTCTCCCCGCTTTTCGACATGCAGCTCAAGACCAAACAGGTGCAGCACGCGGATTGCCAGCCCCAGCTGCAGAGTTGGCTTTCCTCGTTCAAGTTCAGACAAGAACCGAACGCCGACACCCGCGAGGGCAGCCGCATCTTTCAGCGTCATGCCCGCTTCTTTTCTCCGCTCGCGAACTAGTTGGCCGATTTGAATTGCGTCATCGACTTTAACCATAGATCATGTTCCCGCTCGGGAATATTCGAGCCGTTCAGGCCACAGAGGACAAAAAATGTCCCGATCGGGAATAATAGTTGAGAACGGCTCGTTCGTCAAGCTCTTTTTTCCCGATCGGGATTTTATTGCGCCGTAAGGCGAACCCGTAGGTCCACGGCTAGCCAAGCTGATCGGTTCGAGTCAATCACGAGTTGCCAAGCGGGAAGTCGCTGATCGGTCGGTGTCAATGGAGCTGTTGATTCACTCGTTGGTGACCATGGGGGCAACGCAATCGCAAATTGGAAAAATTGTGGGTACACGCAAAGTTCAACGCACACTCCCCAGCAAGAAACGAGGACTTGCGAAAAGGTAGTTTGAACTGCCAACGTATGCGGATGGGCGTTGCCGCGCATCCGTGGAGTGGAAGTCAACAGCCACCAGGGGAGTTTACGGAAGAGGATCAGCTTTCACCACTGTTCAGGCGATCCAGAATCGGGGGACTTTTCAGTGTTTTTTTGACTGACGACGGAACGGAGGAATGCCGCATCCTCTTCTCTGAATAGCCACCGTCTTCAGAGCGACACCAAGCTCTGCGGCAAGTTCAGCATCTGGTCGAGTCCCCAGCCGCTTGAGCAGGCCTGACGTCCAGTGAATAGTCTTCTGAATCTGAAAAGGAGGAATTCCCAGTGACTCTCGCTTTGCTCGGATAAAACGGCGGCCTCGTCCGGTCAACACAGAGACTTCGGTATCTGGCTTCTTACCGAGCAGCGAGATTTCTGCCGGCTTCCAGGGTTTTCTTGGCCCCTTCGACTTGCCAAAGGCAGAAATCCCGAGCGAATACCGCTTGGCACTGACGACGGTCGCCGTGACCCCCAGTTCAGTCGCCAGAACAGAATCCGGCACCTTCCCCAGGCGTCTCACATAAGCTGCCTTCCAATGGAAACATTGACTTGGGCCGGGAAAGAACGAAGGTATCCCAAGTGAACGGCGTTTGGCGAAAACCGCCGAATCGGTGATCCCCATCTTGTCGGCGAGTTCGGCATCCGACATGTGGCCCAGCTGCCGAATCCACTTTGGACTCCAGTTGACCAGCTGAAAGGCCGCGATCTTCCTGCGCAGCCGCTCTTTTCGGACAAAATGCAGGGAGATCCTGAATTTTGCAGCAAGTTCCCTGTCGAATCGTTTTCCAAGCTGAGCAATCAGCGCCTTTGGAAGCTCGGAAGAATTTCTGCCGTTCATCTCGCGTGTCATCTATCTGAAAGAAGAAAACGTACATCTGAAAAAAATGAGTGCCACCCACCTAATTCGATATTCGATCCGTTCTTTGACGCTGGTGAAATTGCTGGTCTCAGGAGTCTGTGCGATGCCTGCTCGAATCGGATTCAAATCCACGTACGCCATGCAGGCCGTGATCGCCCACAGAACTCACAAAAATGTCCCGCACGACGATTGACGGAACTGTAGCCACCTTCCGAACTTCTGACAACAGGGTCGGTGGCACTGATTCTCTCCCGAGCTGCGGAGACGTTGTCGGCCATCAAGGTGCGGTTTCCGACGGTGTCGTAGCTGAAGGTGGCTCGACTTCCGTCCGAGTATTTTCGTCCCGCCAGTTGCCCAACGGAAGGTTTGACCGACGACGCCCCAAGCGAACCGAAAAACGTCGAACAACGAGATCATTCTACCAATACGAACCAGTGTGGCCTATAATGGAAGGCGTGTCCGAAGGGTCTCTGCGGCGAAACCATGTTGGCGGTCGCGGTCCGTCGGAACAACGATCAGGAGAACCGAACGATGTCAACAATTCCGGTTGAGTTGCCAGACCATTTGATGTCGTATGTCGATCGGAGCGCAGAACGAGCCGGTTATGCGAATGCCAGCGAGTATATTGTGGCATTGGTCGCCGCCGCGAGCGAAAAACAGGGTGAAATACAGCAAGCGTTGATGGCTGGAATTGCGAGTGGACCTGCGGAACCGTGGACGGACGAAGAATGGCAGGCAATCAAAAGTCGCGTGGTGTCAAAGGGCATCAGCTAAATGGCCACGCTGAAGCCGATCATTCGGCGGCCCAAAGCAGCGGAAGACGTCGAAGGGCATGCGATGTACATCGCCGATGGAAGCATTGACGCTGCGTTGCGATTTCTTGAGCGCGCCGAGCAAACGATCAAGGGTTTGGCGTTGTATCCCGCGAGTGGAGCACCATTCGCCAGTAGCGTTCCGGAATTAACGGGGATGCGAACCAAATTGGTGAAAGACTTTCCGAATCACGTCGTGTTCTGCATCGAGCACGAAGAAACGATCGAGGTTGTGCGCGTGTTGCGCGGTGGTCAGGACATAAGCGTCGAAGTCGAGAAAACCTAGCGACCGCCCAACGTATGCGGATGGGTGTCGCCGCGCATCCATGGAGAACAGGCTCGTCGCGGCGGAGCGAGACGGCTACGATAGATGGTCGGCTAATCGCTGTTCTGCGACCAACATCGTTTGCCGTCGAATTTCGGAGGCTGCATGGAAAATCCCTACGACTCACCGACATCGCAGCCACAGATTCGTGAATCGATGCGATCGTTGTGGCGGCGACGATTGGTGTGTCCACATTGTGGCCGTCCTGATATCTCGGTGGGACGGGCAATTCTTTGTTCGTCCAACAGAATCAGTTGCCCGGGCTGCGGCGAACGATCGAAGCTCACGTTCTCTGGGTCCGCGTGGTGGAAGTTCTGGTTTGGTCCAGTCGTGCCCATCGGCATCGGCCTTCTGTTGATAGCGGTTTTGTCGATGTTCAATCCATTTGGGCTGATGGATGCCAAATTGTACAATTGGTCCGGTGGATTTTGGATTGCATTCGGCCGAACCTTTGGCCGTATCTCGCAGGGAATACTACTTTTTGCCATCTTCTTCGTCGTTGCACCGACACCGATATTGCTGCTGATGTTGTTCACATGGCGAATGGGGCTCCGAACAATCGCCTTTCACTCGACTCTCCGGCCTGTCGCAGACGGCGAGCCACGAACGGCAAAGGAAAGTCCGTCGCCAGTTGAGATACGCTAGTGTTTCGAGTCATTTTCAGGGAAGTTGAGCAAGACCTCATTTTCCTTTTCTCCAGCGGAGTTGCGCTCGTGACGGCGATTCTTGTCATGCATCTGTTTCGGTAGAGTCCCGGGCCGCGAAAGCGGTGGCAGCGTTGATCGCATCCGGCGAAGAGCACCCCGTACCAGAATCTGCGACGGCATTCGGCTGGGTGGCACTGACAAACTGCCGGCGCGCCTGGTGTTTTGTGTGCCACTGGCTCTGCCATTGTGACTTCTATTCGTAACGGACTCCAGACGTGTGAAACGATTCCGGATCGGCCTTTCTTATCGACGGTAGATCGGAATCCAGGTTATCAATGTGAAAAAAGCGCGCGCTCGAATAATTGAAATCAACAGCTGTTTTGCAGAGTCCCTTCTTCACGGCGTTCATACGGATATACCAATCGAAGCAGCAATCAGTGCCTGTTCTTCGATAACAGGAAAACGTGAGTTCGTGCAGATGCCGAGCATTTTCGAATCGTCGAACTGTCTTCCGGTTATTCACTTCCATGTCCGAAAGTCTAAGCGACAAAGCACAGACTGGCAAAGCCCGTGGCACACAAATCTGAATTCAACTCACTCGCCTTATTAGTGCCACCCTGCCGCACACGTTTGCAACGTTTAGCAGAACGTGCGACGCTGTTCACTGCGGATGGGGTTGCAGTTTCGTCGGGTGGGACCAGCGTGCAACGCGAGCAGCAGCCCACTTATGCATTCGACTCGGTCCAAATCACTTATTGAACGCCGCGCAGTCTGATTAACAACCAATGTCTCAACCGATACCCGTACACCGATCCGGTTTCGAAAATCAGCTGGAACAGAATCTGAAACGCCTGATCGTGGCAGGACAGGGCGTGTTGTTGGCGGTTTCCGGTGGTCGCGACAGCATGGCGTTGCTGCACGGGATGATAAGGCTTCGCGGTGTTTTGGAGATTCCTCAAATCGTCGTCGCCCATCTGAATCACGGACTGCGTGGTGAGGCAGGTCGGCACGATGCAGAATTTGTCGTATCGGTCTGCAAGTCGCTCGACGTGCCAGCTGTTATTTCTGAATGTGGGGCAGGGCAGCTTGAGGTTGCGTCGCAGGGAAGTCTTGAAGAAGCCGCACGGATCACCCGCTATGAATTCCTGCATACCACGGCACTGCAGCACGGGACACTGTTGATTGCGACGGCACATCATGCCGCCGATCAGGCGGAAACGGTGCTGCACAATATCCTGCGCGGCACCGGACTGCGTGGCTTGCGAGGCATTCCGGAACGACGGCGCTTGAGCGACAGCGTGGAGCTCATTCGGCCCATGCTGACGATTCGCGACGAAACGATCTCAGAGTATGTGCAAAAACACGGCATCGTGTATGCGTTGGATGCGACCAACAATGACACCAGACACACCCGCAATCGCATCCGGCATGAGTTGCTGCCGCTGCTGGCGGCCGAATTCAATCCGGCAGTGCAGGATTCCATTGTGCGGCTGGCTGAGCAGACTCAGGAGTTATTGCAGAGTCTCGACGCCGTGGCGGACTCATTGCTGGCCGAATCCGTCCTGGAACGGACACCCGAACATTGCCGTCTGGACGTACGCAGTTTGACTAAACAAGCACTGCCGGTTGTCCGCCACGCTCTGACGGTGTTGTGGATTCAGCAAAACTGGTCTCGCAAAGACATGAGTCGCGAACACTGGAATCGCCTGGCCGCGATGGTGCTCGATCCGCCACCACTTTCGATCGATTTTCCCGGCAGCATCCGCGCCGAATTACGCGGTAATCTGCTCGTACTGCAACGGAGGTGAATTTCGATCGTGCGAAGCCATGTGCAACGGGGCCGGTTTAATGCTGCTCGGCCTAAGACACTGAGTTGATTCGGTAGGCCGGACCAAGCGAAGCGTAGTTCCGGCGATTGCCAGACACCTGCCGGAACTCACTCCGTTCGGTCCGGCCTACCGAAATCCGTGACTGCATTCCGTCCGACGATGTCTCTTGGCCCTTCGATAAGTCTGCAGCAGGGCAGACGGTGCCGGATTTGCGGCATACAGAGTTCTCGTTTCCTTCTGGGACTGGTGCCGACCGATTGGAAATCATGTCGGACTGTGGTTAGCATGCCACCCCTGTTGTCCGGATTTCCGGCAGGACTGAGTGTTTTTGGTGCGTCCGGCCTTCGGTCGCATGTTCAAATGACCCTCAGGTTTTGTGGCGTTTTCCCTGTGATCGAAGCAGGACTCATTTTCGCCAGGCGGCGACGCAGTCCGATCCTTCAGTCTCGTATCGTGTCCTGAATTCAAATCATTCACCCTGGAGAATCTTGTAATGGCGGAACCGTACCCTGGCCAATCCTCAGAAGCAGGCCAGAAAATGGTCTTCTGGGGATGTTTCATCGCTCTTGTCACAACGTCCTTTGCATTCGTCAGTCGCATCACCCTGTGCAACGTCCGATTTGGGAGTGAATTCAATCTGGATTCCGTCAAGGTCGGGGAACTAATCGGCGCCGGGATCTGGCCGTTTGCAATTTCGATCATCCTGTTCAGCCTTGTCATTGATCGCATCGGCTACAAGGTTGCGATGTTGTTTTCGTTTGTCAGCTTCGCTGTTTACCTCACGCTGGCCTGCATGGCCTACGCGAAAGTGCATGGCGCTGAAGGCGAGGCGTTAGTGGCAGCTCAAAAAGCCGGTTACGACCTGATGTATCTCGCCAGCATTGTTCTGGCACTTGGTAACGGTACGGTGGAAGCGTTCATCAATCCCGTCGTTGCCACGATGTTTAACAAAGAGAAGACCAAGTGGCTGAACATTCTGCACGCGGGCTGGCCGGGTGGCCTCGTCTTCTGCGGACTGGCTACAATCGCGCTGGAAGACACTCTGAAAAACGGCGATTGGCGTATCGTTGTCGGACTGGTCGCGATTCCTGCCGTCATTTACCTGCTGATGCTGATTGGCGCAAAATTTCCGAAGAGCGAGCAGGAAGCTGCCGGGGTATCTTATCGCGAAATGCTGGGTGAGTTTGGTGCCTTTGGCGCGATGGTGGGATTTGGGTTGATCCTGATGCAGCTCAGCGAAGTCTTTGGCTGGAACGAAGGAAATAACAAATACATAGCGCCTGTTCTCGCCGGGCTCCTGACTCTTGCCTTTGGCGCGTATACGCGGAGCTGCTGCCCCATTATGGCATTCCTGATCATCATCATGATGCCTTTGGCGACTACGGAAATCGGCACAGACTCCTGGATCAGCGGTCTGATGGAAGAGCCCATGAAAGCTGCCGGACGAAATGCGGTTTGGGTTCTTGTCTACACATCGGCGATCATGATGGTTTTGCGATTTTTTGCAGGTCCGATTGTGCACAGTCTGTCGCCGATCGGCCTGTTGATTATGAGTTCGGTTCTCGCGATCGCCGGGTTGTTTGCACTGTCAAAATGTGGCGACGCAGGGTTGGGGATGATCTTTGCCGCCGCAACGCTGTACGGCTTCGGAAAGACATTCTTCTGGCCAACCATGCTGGGGGTGACTGCTGAACAATGTCCGAAAGGAGGCGCGCTGACCCTGAATGCCATTTCGGGGATTGGCATGATCGCGGTCGGGGTCCTCGGCACACCATTCATCGGTTACGTGCAGGCACAGACAGCCAGCGCCGATCTGACCGCGAAATCCGCCGCAGTTGCAGAGGCAGTGATAGTTGACAAGGAGTTCATGGGGATCAGTTATCAGGCCATTGACCCGGATAAAGAAAAGACGATCACAGACGAGGCGGGTTTGGCGGCATTGAAGGATGCAAAAAAGAGCGGAAGTCGTGAAGCGTTGGGCAAGATGGTTATGTTTCCTGCGTTCATGCTGACCTGCTACATCATCTTGTTCCTCTATTTCAAATCGAAGGGTGGTTATAAGGCTCAGGCCCTGGCGGAAATCACTGAAAAGGAGACGGGCCGAGTTCCCGAAGCTCGGTCCATAGTTGCGATTCCTGTAGTTTGACATTCATGTCCGAGAAATTGGCCATGCGACGGAAATGAATGGTTCATCCCCATTCGATCTGCAACATGTTTTGAAGAGTAAGCGTAGCTACTGATCAGCACTTGCATTTCCGCAATTTTCGAAGCCCGGTATCCTTTCGATGCCGGGCTTCTTTGCGCGCCAATCCAGGACTTGAAGGACGAAGCGCTTTGTCTGTACGGCACACGGTTGGCATTGGCTTGTATAACCGCGTGCCCAGCGGGCCGCGCGAGCAGCGTCCGGCTGCATGGATTCCCACGCGCGGGGCGTTGCCCACGCGGTTAAGCGGATGTGCTTTCCTCAACCGCGCGCGATATAATCGGCATCGCCTTTCACCCCAACACGTCCGTCTGGTGACCTTCGGTTGTTTGCGTTGACTCTCGGCATAAGGGGCAGTCAAACGATCCTGCGGCACGACCCGGAATCGTTGGCAGATCCGGCAGGAAATCGTGTGGCGTGCATTGAAAATGGAGGCTGTCGAAATTTTATTGCGACACAGATTGTCGATACCGTGTAGGTTTGGGGTATCAGGAGTCGCACGAGAGTTCCGGCGACTCCACTAACTCTCGCGAAAGGTTTTGTCGATGCGTTTGCTTATTGCACTTTCAGCTGTGGCGATAGTTGGACTCTCTTCATCCGCAATGGGATTTGAATCAGCTCCGTCACAGATTTCTTCCGGCAATCAGACACAGTCACTGCAGTCTCTGGAAGTTCGCCAGTCGTCAAAGCAGGCGGATGAGTTCGCAGTCGTCCAGAATGGCCGTGCTGGCGGCTTTTTTGGTCGACTGATGGAAATGGAACGCCGCAAGAACGCATGGCTGCGCAGCAGGGTGCGTTAACAGATTCAGGTGCCGGCCCTTCCGACCGGCTGCATTCCGCAGACTTCCGGGTGTCTTCCTCAGGATATCCGACTTCAGGCGGGTGATTTTGCAGAGTTTTCTGATCGAAAGTCTGTTTTTGAAAAGCTGCAGAATCTATTGGCAAGACGACTTTTCGTTTTGTAGTATGATGTTCGTTCCTGGTGGTTTCCTCAGCCAGGGTGAAATGTTGAAACAATTGTTTCAATATTGAACCTGAACTCTGAAAGGCCGTTTGATACTGCAGGCACGGATTCAAGACAAGAATTGCGAATCCCGCCCGACCCAGCGTCTCGTACCCGGATCGATATAAACGCGGCAAACTCGAAATGAGGTTGCCGCGTTTTTTTACGTGCCAGTCAACATGGTTCATATGGCGATCCGGAAAGACTGCGGGATTACCCGCAAGGGATGCCTGCGTCGCGTCGTCAGATCAATGACAACGGCCTGTCGTGCAATCCATATATCCGAACTTCACCGCGGCTGAGAGCGATTTGATGTCATTGTGACTCATTTGTTTTTCCGAAGGGAACATCAAGTGTGGCGTAAGCTGATCACATGTCATGGTTGCGCTTGATTGACCAGAACACCCGGTTCCAGAATTGCCTTCCAAAAGATCGAAGTAAATCATGGCTGCTCATATTCTTATCGTTGACGATTCTCCTGCCGATCGTCTGATCATCGGACATTTCCTTCAACGAGATCCCGAATTCACGATCACGTTCGCAACCGATGGCATTGACGCGATTGAGTCGGTGCAGCGTCAGCGGCCAGCGTTGATCCTGTCAGACCTGCGAATGCCCGGAATGAACGGACTGGAACTCGTGAGGAAACTGAATGGCCTGGGCCTGAATATCCCTGTCATTCTCATGACGAGTTTCGGTTCAGAACAAATCGCCGTCGATGCTCTGTCGGCAGGTGCTGCCAGCTACGTTGCAAAGCGAAATCTGGAATCCGAGCTGGTCAATACGATCAGCAACGTGATGGCAGTCACTGAGCGAAAAGAGAATCGCAGACGCACTCTGGAATGTCTTGCGTATTCTGAATCGCATTTCGTTCTTGGCAACGACACTTCGTCTGCCGCACATCTGATCAGTCACTTGCTCGATGCGGCATTGACAATGAGGCTTCTGTCGGGACACGAGCAGACACACGTTGGCATCGCATTGCAGGAAGCATTGTCAAATGCGATTCATCACGGGAATCTGGAACTCGATTCTGAACTGCGTCAGGTCGATGAATGGAACTATTATGCCCTCGCAGATCAACGGCGAAAACAGCAGCCATATGCCAGTCGAAGGGTCTATGTTGCCGCAACGCTGTCACGGAGCGAACTTCAATTTGTGATTACCGATGAAGGCCCCGGATTTGACACAACAAAGGTGCTGGATCCCACCGCAGAAGTCAATCTGGATCGCATCGGTGGTCGCGGCTTACTCCTGATCCGCAGTTTTATGGACAGCGTCACTTACAATGAGTGCGGAAATCAGATCACGATGACAAAATATGTCTCCGCAGTTGAGTCCAAAGTGATCACTTTTAGAAGCGCGTCATGCAGTCAGTCAACGCTGGATGCCGCGGCCTGCGGTTGATATGCAGCGGCATCGATTGGTAACTGAAGGGAACAGAGAATCATGGCCGCCACATTGCCAAAGCCGCTCCGTGTTCTGGTGGCAGAAGACAATCCCGTCAATCAGATGTTCGCTGCGCGACTGGTTGAACGGCAGGGTCATTCGGCGCGAGTGGTTTCAAACGGTCAACTCGCCTTAGATGCGTTACGGCGCGAGACGTTTGATGTTGTGCTCATGGATATCGGGATGCCGCTGATGGATGGTTTCGAAGCCGTCCGTGAATTGAGGCAACTGGAAAAACAGACCGGATGCCATCAGCCTGTCATTGCAATGACGGCCAGCGCGACGTCCCTTGATCGGGACAGCTGCCTTGACGTCGGCATGGATGATTTTGTCGGCAAACCTGTCCAGGCAGCGGACCTTGCGACGGCCATGGCCCGTGTCCTTCAGGTTGCTGCTCAGCCATGTGCCGACATCCGGACGCCTTACCCGGTGGATCCAGGGAGAAATGAGACATCGGTATGTGATCTGACAGCAGCACTCCGGAGACTCGACGGTGATCTCAGCTTCCTGAAGCAGCTTGTGCAACTCTTTCTTGACACCATTCCCGCACAGCTTCAGTCGCTCGAAACTGCGATCCGGGATTGCAACAGGAACCTGATTGGCGACCTGGCACATTCGATCAAGGGATCTGTCAGGCATTTTTTCGCAGACTCTGCATATGAGTTCGCACAACGGCTGGAAATCATCAGCCTGTCCGGTGACAGCGTGATGATCGAGCAAACGTACGAGCAGCTTCTCAAACAGGTCGGGCGACTGCAAACTGAACTGCTGAGCATGCTGTTCTCGGGGCGGGAAACCAGTTCACATTCAGGAGTCTTGTGACATGCCTCGTGCGCGTATCCCCGCAGATGAAATGCAGCGGTTGAATTCTCTGTATGATTGCTGCATTCTCGACTCGTTACCGGAAAATGGATTTGACGACCTGACAGCCCTGGCTGCGCGGTTGTGCGACACACCAATTGCCCTTGTCAGCCTTGTCGATGCGGAACGGCAGTGGTTCATGTCTGCCGTGGGAACCGAGGCGAAGGAGACGCATCGCGATTCCGCATTCTGCGCGCATGCAATCCTTGGAGACGAGCCACTGATCGTGAGAGACGCGGCGACCGATCCGAGGACGTTTGACAATGCTCTGGTTCTGGGGCCACCGTACATTCGTTTTTACGCAGGCATACCGCTGCGTACCGGGGACGGCCATGCATTGGGGACATTGTGTGTCATTGACACCGTCCCTCGCGATATCACTTCGCAGCAACTGGAAGATCTGAAGTCACTCGCACGCCAGGCGGCCTCCCAGCTGGAGCTTCGCAGGCTGAACCGGATTCTGGTTCAAAGTCAGTCACAGCAGAAGGAACTGCACACTCGTCTGAACGAGATTGCCCGCAGGACAGAAGAGAGTCTGCGTTTTGACCGTGAACGCCTGGATCTGGCACTCGCTGGCGGTGAGATTGGGACATGGGACTGGAATATCCAGACCGGAGAAGAGATCTGGGACGCAGGATTAGCAGACCTACTGGGTGAACGACTCGAAGACCTGAATCAAAGTTTCAATGAGTTCACAGCACGCGTTCATCCGCATGACCTGACGGAAGTCATGTCGAACGCACAGAAGCATTTGGACGGACTGACGCCGATTTACGCGGCTGAGTTCCGTATCCGCCAGAAGAATGGCGATTGGCGATGGGTTCAGGCACACGGAAGACTCATGCAGCGAGATCAGAACGGACGTCCGCTTCGCATGCTCGGTACGATGGCCGATATTTCCGATCGTAAAAGGACCGAAGAAGAACTGGTCAACGCCCGCGTCATGGCTGACACCGCCAATCGCTCCAAGAGCGAATTTCTGGCCAATATGAGTCATGAGATTCGGACACCTCTGACTTCAATTCTGGGTTATGCAGATTTGCTCTCAGTACCGGGATTGAGTGTCGTCGAGACGGCAGACAATATCGCCATCATCAAGAGTGCTGGAAGTCACTTGATGACGATCATCAACGACGTGCTTGACCTGTCAAAGATTGAAGCGGGCAAAATGACCGTTGAATGTATTGAGACTTTTCCATCCCGCGTCATTCACGAAGTTCTTTCTGCACTGCAACCTGCGGCCGAGGCAAAAGGACTTCAACTGAACGCCCAATGCCTCGGTCCGATTCCGGGTCGGATCTCGTCGGACCCGGTGCGCGTCCGTCAGATCCTGATAAACCTCATCGGCAATGCCGTGAAGTTTACGGAGAAGGGGCATGTCCGTGTCACTGCTCAAATGGTGCCGGAATCACCAGATGGAATCGAACGCCTGGCGTTTGAAGTGACGGATACCGGCATCGGAATGACACCGGAGGAATGTAAATCGCTGTTCGAACCATTTACTCAGGCTGATCCTTCCATGACGCGGCGGTTTGGCGGAACCGGCCTGGGCCTGGCGATCTGTCGTCGCATGGCTCAGATCCTTGATGGTGAAATTGTTGCCACGAGCCAACCAGGCATCGGCAGTACATTCCGGGTCACCATTGCAACCGGATCGCTGCAGCATGTTGAATTGTTCGATACTCTTTCCAGCGCCGACGAGGCTTCAGACCGCAGCGCATTCGCACTGCATCACCTGAAGAGATCGCTGCAAGGCAGGATTCTGCTGGCCGACGACAATCCGGTGAACAGGCGGCTGTTTGAAGCCATTCTCCGTAACGCCGGTGCCGCCGTCGATGTTGCGGAAAATGGTCAGGTCGCGGTTGAAAAAGCCGTCACCGCGATGATGCCATCCTCATCACCAGGCGATATGGCACGCAGCAGGACACTGCCGGGCTATGACCTGATCCTGATGGATATGCAGATGCCTGTGCTGGATGGTTACAGCGCCACGAAACACCTGAGAGCGATTCGATATCAGGGACCCATTGTTGCTCTGACGGCACATGCGCTGATGGAAGACAGGGAGAAATGCCTTGCGGTCGGGTGCGACGATGTCATCAGCAAACCAGTTGAACGAGACTTGCTGATTCACACCTGCCACGAATGGATTGAACGTGCACGATCGAATCGTTGTCGGCTGAGCGGCATCGACAAGTCCGCGGGGACCATGACGGCGCCAGATTCTGCAGGTGTTGACATGAAGGCGCTGATGGATTCAGTTAACGGCGACATGGGGCGACGCCCTGATTGCCTCTTTATGTCGAACTCTGCGGATCTGATCTGCGAGATGCAGCAGGCGATTGAAGCCCGGGACTGCGCTGCAATTGGCCCCGTCGCACATTCGTTGAAGGGAGCTGTTAGTACGTTCTCGGCGCGAAACGCACTGCATGCGGCAACGACGGTTGAGACTCTTGCAAGGGATGCAGATCTGGACGGTGCGGCAGAGGCCTTTGACCGCCTCAGGTCAGAGGTCGATGAACTGATTCATGAGCTGGCCGAGCTTCGAAGCGGAGAGGCAAAACTCGCAGTCGCTTCCAATTCTCCCTGAGCTTCGCTTCACTATGGCGCTGCGGATTTAAGAAATCCTGCGTTCCAGACGGTCGCAAGACGATCGTTCGCCGTTTCTCGGGGGGATCCGATCATGAAGTCGATTTTCAGTCTGCTGGTCTGCCTGGTGTCATTCCTGCCACATGGAATTGCGGCGGACAATCCGCCTGGATTCCAGAAGCTGGTGATTGGGGATCAAGCGCCCGACTTCAAACTGCCGGGGATTGATGATCGCGACTGGAGCCTGTCGGATTTCAAAGACGCAAAGATCCTGATCGTCTATTTCACGTCGAACCATTGCCCCGTGTGTCATGCCCAGGATCCTCGCTTGCTTGTGTTGCTGAAAGAGCTGGCGGACAAGAGTGTCGCGATCGTGGCGATCAATCCGAATTCCGGCGACGGACTTCGGCCCGACGAACTGGGCTATTCAAAATACGATGACAGCTTCGAACACATGAAGCTGTACGCCAAAGACGAAGGATTTACATTTCCGTATCTTTACGACGGAGCGACGCAGTCCGTTGCAAAGTCTTACGGCTGTCTCGCGACACCGCACGTTTTCATCTTCGATCAGAGCCGCTCGTTGCGGTATCAGGGCTGGCTGGACGATTCGCGGTTTCGGATGCATCGACCGTCAAACGACACGATGCGAAAGACGCCATCCTGGCTCTGCTGGAAGGCAAGCCTGTCGCCGTAACAGAAACTAAACCGTTTGGGTGTTCGACCAAATGGCGTGAGAAGATTCCCGACGTCCTCAAAGATCATGAGAACTGGGAAAAAGCGACAGTCACGCTCGATGATATCACTGCGGATGGAGTCGCTGCGCTGGTGAAGAATGAAACCAGTAAGTACCGATTGATCAATGTCTGGTCCACAAGCTGCGCGCCGTGCATCGTTGAATTTCCGGCACTGGTCCGCATCTCTCGCCGTATGGGCCTGCGAGATTTTGAACTCATCACACTTAGCACCGATCTTCCCGACGACCGCGCACGAGTCGCCGCATTTCTGGATAAACAGCGTGCCGCACTGCCGGCGCGTCTGAAACCCTCGCTGGAAAAAGAGGGCCGTAAGTCAAACAACTATCTCTACACCGAACCCAGCATGGATTCGCTGATCCAAGCGCTCGACCCCGCCTGGGAAGGCCCGCAGCCCCACACCGTCCTGATCGCCCCCGGCGGAAAAATCGTGTTCCGTCATACAGGGGAGATCAAGGAAGAAGACCTGCTGGCAAAGATTCTGGACGTGATGACGACAGGTTATTAAGGCAGGTCCAGCCAGGCGTGCTGTACGTCGCGGACAGTGTGTGTCGAACGACAATCCTGTCACTCGCAGGGAATTCGGAATCGCCATTTCAGGGGCGACGGAAGTTCGAACGCGGCAAACTCGAAGTGAATGACTCGGCGATGGCCGGATCGCTCCATCGGGGAAGACGCATGCAGTAACAGCGGGCACATCAGCACAGCACCGCCCGCCGGGACTTCGCAAATGGTTTCAACGCCTGACGCTGCCCGCTGTTCGATGCGATCTGACGACAGACGTTGCAAGAGGTGGGAACCTGGCAGAACCTTTAACGCTCCATTATCAACTCGGCAATCATCCAGATGCAGCCGCATTGCGAGGATTCGCCCCATCAACTCGACTGGAGGTTGTACGCACTGGACGCCGGCTTTCCGCGTCCACGCATGAAACCCGTCAACATCATGTCGTAGTTCCACAGCGATCGACAAATCCTGATGCCAGAACACGCCCCAATTCGCTCCGTCGGTTTTGTCGAACAGGGTCGATCGAATGAGGAAGGCATTGGGACCGAGAATCGTCTAAACGATTTCCCGCACGGCCGGGTACCGCACAAGCTCAGTCGTTTCCGGGACAACATCTGTCAGATTTCGCAACGCATACACGCCTGCAGAATTCGCAACCGCAGATTCTGAATCGCGACTCTCCCTTGCCGATCCGGTCAGATCCACAAACCGAGCCACTGTTTCAGCGGAAAGGCATTTTTCCAGAACTGCAAATCCGTGCTTCTGGAAGTGAGCGGCCAGATCCAGAGTCGATTCGAATGTGGTCATGACTCAACTTTTTGGCGAACGTGTCACGTAACTGGCATCAGATTCTGCTTTTTAAGCTTATCGCGTTCGCTCCAAAACGGACACGCTATCGATACGTACCGAGCTTCGTTTAAACTATTCTGGATGAACCCACATGCCAGCTTTGCTACCCGATAGATTGCGATCGACAGAGAGAAATGAAATCGCCCATGAAAACGCGTTCAGGTGGCAGTGAGCATCCAGGAGATCCGGATGATTTCTACACGGCTGATGTGATTCCCAGAAGGATTTCCATTGGGGATCTGAGCGAAGCGAGATTCATGGCGATGCACAACGCCCATCCGGAGAAGATTCGGACATACCTCGCGAAGAAGGGCATGATTTCTGCAGATGTTGATCGTTTTTTTTGAGCGGTCTGGCATTGAACCGGAACGGCTACTGAAGCAACATCGGCGTACTGTTCAGGTGCGCGTGGTCCGGCGTGCTGCTGCTCCTGCTTGGAACCATTGGAGCGTTTCAATATCCCAACGCTATCGTCGTGGATTTCGGCATTCTCGGTATCGGCGTCTATATGATTTGGACGGGAACCGTTCCGTCCGGGGGAAACAAGGAATATTGATGGACTTCTGTCGTTGGAAACAGTCGGCGGGCAACGTCCCAAAGTTCATTGTCTTCCTCAGAAAGCGGTCACGCCCGGATCAACTCACTGATCGGATCGCCGAAGGGCAGGATCGGCATCGGGCGACCGCCGTAATCCAGGAATGAGTCGGATGAATTGATTCCCAGGTGTCGATAGACCGTGGCCCACAGATCGTTCGGCGTGAGCGGTCGATCAGCGGGATGTTCTCCTTTGGAATTGGTCGAGCCGACAATTTGGCCAGTGCGAATGCCGCCGCCGGCCATGATGAGCGACATGGCCTGCGGCCAGTGATCGCGGCCAGGCTGCATGACACCTGTCTGGGAGCCGACGGAGTTTTCGATTCGCGGTGTACGACCGAACTCGCCGGTCACTACGATCAGCGTCTTCTGGTCGAGCCCGCGTTGATAGACGTCTTCGATCAGCGCGGTCACGGCCTGATCGTAGATCGGCAATCGCACTTTGAGGTCATCCCAGATGTGGCAGTTCACCGCATGAGAATCCCAGTTGTAGACTCCACGCTTCAGCGCCGGAACACCTGATTGATATGGGTTCTCCATCACGACCGTGACGAAGCTGACACCCGCTTCCACCAGGCGCCGCGCCATCAGCGCTCGCTGACCCCAGCAGTGACGACCGTATCGATCCCGCAATTCATCTGTCTCGCGCGTAAGATCGAATGCCTTTTTCGCCGCATCACCCATCAACATGCTGACCGCCCGCTGCTGGTAGTGATCGATAGACTCCATCATTTTCGAGGCGTCGATCTTTCGTTCCATGCGGTCAAGACTGCCGAGCAACTTCATGCGATTATCCACGCGGCCGGCAATCGCAGTATTCAGTTCAATATTCGGAATGGCAAAGTTGGGCTGAGTCGGATCTCCTTCGACATTGAACGGCAGATAGGCCTGACTCAAGTACGCCGGACCCTGAGCGAAGACGTCATTGACACGGCCGCCTGGATTCAGCGAGACATAGTTCGGTACGCCGTTATCAATCCGCTCGCGGCACTTTGCGACAATCGACCCGGTCGCGGGGGCATCGTTCACCGTGTTGACTGGGGTGGCCGGAATGCGGCCCGTCATCATTCGCTTGTGACCGCCGCCATGATCCGCAAATTCATGTGAGATTGAGCGAACTACGGCATATTTGTCAGCAATCATGGCGTGGCGCGGCATCAGCTCGCAAACATCCAGCCCGGGCACGTTGGTCCGGATTGGACGAAACACCCCGCGATAGTCAGACGAAGCTTCGGGCTTCATGTCGTACATATCCATATGCGGAGGGCCACCGGGCAACCAGACGAAGATAACCGATGTCTGGCGGTCAACGGTCCGACCGGCCTCCTCCGCGCGCGCCTGCAGGCGGAACAAATCCGGCAACGCCAAACCGCCGAGCCCCAACGTTCCTGCCGCCAAAACTTCACGACGCCTCAGTGGCCCCGAGCAACTACGTTTCCTGGACTTCATGACCTGACTCCTGGGTATGAGGCGCACGGTTGAGGATGGCAAATTCGTTTAACCGCGTGGGCAACGCCCCGCGCGTGGAATCTAGCCCGCGGGACACAGATCACGCGGCCCGCTGGACGCGCGGTTAAACAATATAACAGCCCGTTGACGGATCTGGTTGACGACAAATTCGCCGGTATTCAGCGAGCCTTTCAGTATAACTGAACCCTGACAGATTGTACCACAGTTATTATCGGCTGAAACTTACCTTCAGGACGAATATTCAGTGTTTGCTCGCCACAATGCAATGACTGTCGGCCATCTTTGACGGCGTGAATCAGTTCGTCGCGCACGTTCTCAGCACTTAAGCATGCCCATTCGCTGATCCAGTCCCAGCATCAGGTTCATGTTCTGAATCGCCACGCCGCTCGCGCCTTTGATGAGGTTGTCGATTGCCGCAAAGATGACGAGCTGGTCGCGGTTGAAGCGGACAGTGATATCACAGAAGTTGGTGAAGGAGACGTCTTTCGTCGTCGGGATGTGATCGACGACTCGAATGAACGGCTGACCCGCGTAGAAGCGGCGATAAACTTCCAGCAGTTGAGCCTGCGTGTGCTGTCCCGTCAGACGCGGGTAGATCGAACAGAAGATGCCTCGATCCATGGGCATGAGATGGGGATTGAAGGCAACCTGCACGCCGGCGCCGCCGATGTCGCTGAGGACCTGCTCGATCTCCGGAGTGTGGCGATGCTTGCCGATACTGTAGGCCGTGACGGATTCGTTGCATTCCGAGAACAGATTGGACAGCTTTAGAGTCCGACCCGCTCCACTGATACCGCTCTTGGCGTCGATGATGATGCCGATTGGTTCGATCAGCTTTTCTGCCAGCAACGGTGCAAGGGCGAGAATGGAAGTGCTGGTATAGCACCCAGGGTTGGCAACCAGGTCGGCGGATGGAATCCTGTCGGCATAAATTTCCGGCAAGCCATAGACTGTGGTGCTCAGTCGAGTGGGATCGGTATGAACATGCTCATACCATTTCTCGTAAATACCTGGATCCTTCAGGCGATAGTCAGCACTGAGATCGATGACTCGGCAGCCGGCATCGAGCAATTGCGGCACGGCTTCCATGCTGGCGGTGTGTGGCAGGCAGCAGAACGCGATGTCACACAAGTTACCGGCTTGTTCGGGCGTGAGTGCTGTGCAACGCAGGTCGAAGAGCCCGGTAAGCGTCGGATGAATTTCGCTGATGTGCGGATTCGTGTCCTGACGAGTTGTCGCGGCGACAACTTCCGCCTGAGGATGGCGAGCCAGAATCTTCAACAGTTCCAGCGCCGTGTAACCAGTCGCGCCAAGAATCGCAATGCGTGCCATGAGGATCGCCGGGAGGGATTAAGTTGGTAGTATAGAGACCAAGTATAGAACGCCCGCCCAACGGCTCAACAAACCGTCGTTTCATGAAACATGCTTTCCACCAATTCGGATTTTGCTCGCGAATCACGCGAATGGGCGCGAATCTGAATCGCGGTCGGGATCATAATCAAACTTCGGGTTTCGCGCTCATTCGCGCTATTCGCGGGCAAGCCTGTTTTCGGGACCGATTGGCCGCGCAGTGCTTCGTTGGGGATTCGGACGGTGCAAGAATTCCGCCAGTCACTTTTCAAATCGAAACGAGGCCGTCATTATACTGGGTTCAACAGAATTCACACCAACATTCAAATCTTCAGGATCTGGCAATTCAATCATGGCAAATGTCGCTTCACTCGCATCCGCCGCGCTGACCGCTGGCAGTGGCATTCTTCGACTGGCCCCGACCTGGGTTCCGCGTTCATTTTTGCAGCCAGGTCGTCGCCTGAAACTGCATCCGGACGATTATTATGCTTTGGGAATGCATCGAGGCGGGATTGATGAACGCTGGTTCGGGTCCACCACGGAAGCGGCCAACGACAATCGCAACGCCGACGAAGGCCTGTCGTATGTGGTTCATGACGGCCAGCGATTTCTTCTGCGCGATGTCGTGGCGGAGCTGAAGAGCGAAATCATCGGTGACCATATCTGGAATGCGTTCAAAAAGTGGCCGGTGTATTCGAAGTTTTTCGACAACATGGGCCCAATCCCTCATCACATGCACCAGAACGCTGAACAGGCTGCAAAAGTTGGACAGGAAGGAAAGCCGGAGAGCTACTATTTCCCGCCGCAAATGAACGCGATCGGGAATAACTTCCCGTACACTTTCATGGGTCTCGAGCCTGGTACCACCAAACAGGATGTGATTGATTGTCTTGACCGCTGGAACAAAGGTGAGAATGGGCTGCTGGATCTGTCCAAAGCCTACCGACTCAAACCAGGCACAGGCTGGCTGATTCCGCCATGCGTGTTGCACGCGCCTGGATCACTGGTGACCTTTGAGCCCCAATGGGGCAGCGATGTGTTTGCCATGTATCAGAACCTGGTCGAAGGTCGAGCGGTTCCGCGAGCGCTGCTGACCAAGGACTTCCCGCCGGAATTCCACGATGAAAATAAGTACATTGTCGATGCGCTCGATTGGGAAAAGAACGTTGATCCAAACTTCATGGCCAGCAACTACCTGGAACCGATCGTTAGTGAAAAAGGGCAGGGCTGGGTCGATAAATGGATCGTTTATGGTAAGGTCGATGGCAAGCAGCTGTTCACTGCCAAAGAGCTGACTCTTGAGCCGGGGGCGAAGTGCAAGGTCAAAGACGGTGGCGCTTACGGTCTGATCACAGTTCAGGGCTACGGTCGTATCGGCAAGTTGACTCTGCAGTCGCCCAGCATGATCCGATTCGGCGCGATGACGGAAGACGAAGTGTTTGTCACTGCGAAAGCCGCAGCGGATGGCATTGAATTCGAAAACTCGGGAACCGAACCGCTTGTGACACTGCGATACTTCGGGCCTGATGCTCAGCCAAAGGCACCGAATGTGGGCGATCACAAGACGAAGAAATGACCAGCATTCCAGCCTCAATGACCAAGTTTCATTGGTCATTTTTCATTAGTCTTTGGGCATTCTTATGTCAACCAGTACGTCTCGCTTGACGATTGAGGAATTTCTGGCGTTGCCAGACGATCCGAACGTGCGCCGCGAACTGATTCATGGTGAGTTACGGGAGGAGAATGTGACAACGCGGAATCCGCGTCATGCCGGCTGTGTTACGAAGCTGGCTACGGCACTTGAGAACTGGCGGAATGCTTCAAACACGCAGCACGTCTACATCGGGACCGGTGATGTTCGCTGCCGGTTGCAGAATACAGATCAGACGCTTGTGGGAATCGATGTTGGAGTGTTTGTGGGCAGTGAGGCGATTCGCCAGGTCATAGAAGATTCGCTTCTCACTGTGGCTCCTGTTTTGGCGGTGGAGTTTCTCTCGTCAACGGATACGCACGAATCGGTGCGTGAGAAGATCAGACTCTATCTTGCCGCTGGCGTTGCTCAGGTCTGGATTGCTGACCCCGATTTTCACGTGATCTCTGTCTATCGAAGTGATCGGCAGCCTGAGTCGCGAAACGCCGATGAAGTTCTCTCCGCCGATCCTGAGCTGCAAGGCTTTTCAGTGCGTGTTGCGTCGTTATTTGTGCGGTAAACGCAGCTCAACAACGTCATTTTATTTTTTCACCTGTATTGATGTTCAAGGAACAATTCGATGCCCCATTCTGCCCCAAAACTTCACAACGCCATGTGGCCAGGCCTTGTTGGTAAAGGTGACGGCGAAGGCCAGGAGCCGCCAATCAGCCTGGAAAAAATGCTGCAGCTGACGGCGGCAGCTCATGTGAACGGCCAGAAGTTTGACGGCATCGACTATTTTTTGTTCCTGCCTCATACGAATCCAGAGGCCAGCGATGCGGAACTGATCCAGATTGCCGATCAGATCGCCAGCTACGGTTTCACGGTGGGATCTCTTGTCGCACCGGTCTGGCCGGGCACCGTGGGTGATTCGGCCATGGGTGATGCAGAGGCTCGTGCAAAATTTCTGAGTGCCGTGAAGATGGCATGCCGTATTGCCGGCATCTTTGAAAAGCATGGCGTCCGAAAGTACGGCGTGATCCGAATTGATTCGGCCGAATTCGGTGTTGCAAAGTGGCGTGAAGATGCAAAAGCGAACACAACAAAAATCGCCGGCACATTCCGCGAAGCCGCAAAGATCGCCGCCGATCACGGTCAGCGACTCGCAGCCGAAGGCGAAATCTGCTGGGCAGGAATGCACAGTTGGAAAGATATGCTCAATCTGCTGGAAGAAGTCGCGATGCCGGAGTCACTCGGATTCCAGGCGGACCTGGCTCACACGTACCTGTACCTGCTGGGCTACAACGCGCCTGAGTGCGCTCTCGTGAAGGAAGGGCACACAGACGAAGAGTTCTACGCCGCCTACAGAACGATGACGGACAAACTGCGACCTTGGACGATCGACTTCCATGTGGCGCAGAATGACGGCCATGTTCACGGCGCTGGATCACACGATAAGACCGGCAAGCATTGTCCGGCCGACGATCCCAACGGAAAACTGGACATCGTCAAATGTGCTGGCTACTGGCTGCAGGGCGCGGCAGATCGCGGAATCAAACACATCTGCTGGGACGGCTGCATGTTTCCCAACGCCATGCTGGAAAACCCGGCGACCTGGAACACCATTCTGGATACGATGATCAAGGTCCGCAATGCACACGGATGGGGGTAAGAAAAGCCGAAAGCGGAGGGCGGAAAGCTGGAGTCGCAGGAGATAGCGCGATGCGTATGGCTGGGCTACGGGATCGAACAAAGAACTATGCTCTTCGAGTCATCAAACTCTATTCTGCAACACCAAAATATGTAGAAGCTCAAGTGATGGGAAAGCAACTTCTTCGCTCGGGCACCAGTGTTGCGGCAAATTTTAGGGAAGCCTCGCGAGTTCAAAGTGACGCCGAATTCATCGCGAAACCTGGAATTGTTGAGCAGGAATTGGACGAGTCACTTTTGTGGCTTGAATTACTGGTTGAATCAACCATTATGTCGGAACATTTACTGGCTGAGTTGATGAAAGAATCTGATGAACTGATTCGAATCGTCGTCAGATCGATCCAGTCCACAAAAGCCGAAAAATAGCTGACATCTCCGGCTCTCCGCTCTCCCGTCTCCGCTTTCATGCCATTGTGCAGACTTTCACTTGTACCATAGTTTTGGATATAGCTTATGTCCCAACTCAAACCCCTCAACATCGGACTCGTCGGTTACGGCTTTATGGGCCGGACGCATACCAATGGCTATAAGCGAGTGAACGACTTCTTTCCCGAGCTGAAACGTCGCCCGGTTCTCAAAGCCATCTGTGGTCGCAACGAGGAACAGGCCAGGGCATTTGCTGAGCAATGGCAGTACGAATCCACCGAAACGGACTGGCGCAAGCTGATCGCTCGGTCGGATATTGATGCGATCGACATCTGCACGCCGAACAATTCGCATGCCGAAATTGCGATCGCTGCCGCACAGGCTGGCAAGATGGTCCTGTGCGAGAAGCCACTGGCGATGAATCCCGTCGAGGGCCAGAAGATGGTGGATGCCATTGAAAAAGCTAAGGTTCCCAATACGGTGTGGTACAACTACCGTCGAGTTCCCGCAGTTTCGCTCGCGAAGCAATTGATCGATGAAGGTCGCCTTGGCCGGATTTTCCATTATCGAGCCAACTTCCTTCAGGACTGGACGATTAACGCCGACCTGCCTCAGGGCGGAGCCGGACTTTGGCGTCTGGATGCGGCCTCGGCTGGTTCCGGTGTGACGGGAGATCTGCTGGCACACTGCATTGACACGGCCATCTGGCTGAATGGTTCCATCAACAGCGTCACGGCGATGACAGAGACTTTCGTTAAGGAACGAAAGCATAATCTGACTGGTAAGATGGAAAAGGTCAGCATCGACGACGCCTGTGCGTTCCTGTGCCGGTTTGAAAATGGTTCCCTGGGCCTGTTTGAATCGACGCGATATGCTCGAGGTCACAAAGCGTTGTACACGTTCGAGATCAATGGCGAAAAGGCGTCGATCAAGTGGGATCTGCACGACCTGCATCGACTGGAGTACTTCGATTACGCCGACAACTCACTGATTCGGGGCTGGCATCAGGTTCATTGTACGGACGGAGATATGCCGTATATGAGCAAGTGGTGGGTCCCCGGCCTGCAAATTGGCTACGAACACACGTTTGTGCATCAGGTCGCCGACTTTATCGCCAGCGTCGAATCCGGCAAGCCGTGCAGTCCGACATTCCGTGAGGCTCTGGAAACCCAGAAGATCTGCGAAGCCGTTCTGGACAGCGCGAAATGCGGTCAGTGGAAGGAAATTTCGTAGCCTGACGCAAGTTGTCTGACTATACTGCCCGAATCAATATGAACGGCGGTTGAAGGGAAGCCCTTTCAGCCGCCGTTCCGTTTGTTGTCCGTGAAACAGTTTCTGATCGCAGAAGACTCGAGTTTTTCCGTTGCGAAGGTCGTCCGGAAGATTTGAGCCTTTGAGCGTGTTTTTGCGCGTTTGCAATCAATGACGGCACTCGTTCACTGGTCGCCATACAATGTACTGTCCTGAGGTCTCGCTATGGAACGTCAACCAATTTCCCGCGAAGGTTACGAAAAGATCCGTGAAGAAATTCGCGTGATGGAAGCTGTCGACATGCCGGCGATCGCCGAACGTATCAAGACTGCGCGCGAGGAAGGCGATCTGAAAGAGAACGCCGAATACCACGCTGCGCGTGAGACTCAGGGGTACACGCAGGCGAAGATCAACCAGTTGAAGTCAAAACTGTCCAACTGTTACATCGTCGAGAGAACCGACGGGCCGAAAGACACCGTTGGCTTCGGTTCGACCGTGAAGGTGAAAGATCTGTCGGACGATATGGAAGAAGCCTATGAACTTGTCGGCCCTGGCGAAGAAGACTATGACGGAGACGTCATGAAGATCCTCACCACCAGTCCGATCGCGTCCGCCCTGATCGGCAGGAAAGTCGGCGACAAAGTCGAAGTCGAGATTCCCCGCGGCAAGCTGCGGATGGAGATCCTGGGGATCGAATAGGCCTGGGCTGGAACATGTGTTTTTGCCCGCGAATGAAGTCAGTGAACGCCTCGACGTGCTTCGTCTCCTGTTCGTGTCGATTCGCGCTGTTCGCGGGCAGCGACCGCTTCTGAATACAGACAGTTACAGCAACTCAATGTCTGCTTCATCAACGATCACAGATGCACCTTGCTGCATGAAGTTGACAAGGACTGTCAGGCGGTGTTGAGAAAGTGTCTTTGTGATTGTGCCTTTCAGACCCTTCATGGCACCGTTCCTGACGATCGCCATGCGGCCGACGAGCGGTTTGGGTTCGGGGCGGACTTCTGATCCGGCGACGACCAGCTGACGAATGCGACGCAGGTCGTCTACCAGTTCCTCGGATTCCGTGACCGACAGGCATCGCGAAATGCAACCAGTCGATACCGCGTTATGACGCGCGACCTCATCGCCGCGCACGAACACATAGCCGGTGAACAGCGGTACGTAGCTGGTGCGGATCCTTCCCTGCGGAGAACGTTTGCGTTGCTCGATCATGGGACCGTAGTGCGCGATGTTCAGTGGCCGCAGCTTGCGCATCAGCTCCTTCTCCTGCCTTGCCAGCGTATACATGGCAAACCACGATTCGTCCGGGCATTCGGCTGGCTGATCCAGCAGTGATTCCGGAAGAGGTCAGGTTCTTTGGCAAGAATAGGCATAGGAAAACAGCAGGCAGTTCTTGATATTCAGTTGGCAGAAGAACACAGGATGCACGACTCCAGTGCCCAGTCATAACAAAAACTCTCCGGCGATCAACTGGTCACTGCCTGATTCATCGGCAGTTGGCAATCGTGACTGAAGGTGAATGAGTTCCGTCCGGTGGGTTGGCATACTGTGAAGGCAGAGTGGCACGAATCGCAGAGAACTGAGGCTGGGTTGAGTTTTTTGAATGTTCTGATCGAGGCAATTCTGGCAGATTTCACGGGATTGTGGAGTCCAGTTTCGAGGCCGACGACAGGAATGGAGATTATAGTCGCACTGGACTTGGCTTGGATTACGCTTCATACTGACAGCCTCATTCAGCAAGGACCAGATTTCATGCCGTCACCATTTCCGGGGATGGACCCGTTTCTTGAACAGCCAGCCGTCTTTCCGGATTTTCACAATCGCTTCATTGCTTATCTCAGCGAGTTTTTGAAGCCGGATCTGCCACAGCCGTATTACGCGGCAACAGGCGTCACCGGTGGCTAGCGCTGTTCCGCTTCTGCCGTGACGTTCGGTAGCCATACTCAACGGCAAACCAGTCCGCGAACTGTTCGCGTTTGCGGAAGCTGGTGTTGCGGTCATCGTTGATGTGGCCGATCTCGTGGATCAGGACATTGTTGAGATAGAAGTCACGAATGGTGGTTTCCGTCCAGATTAATCGCCACAGATTTCCATCCTGCACCCAGCGACCACCGTACATTTCGGTTTCGATCCGCTGAGCTGGTCTGGGGGCACGAACGTAGAGTTCCTGCAGAGACTCTTCAATGGGATACAGATAGACGGCAGTACCCCATTGCAGACCATAGCAGGGGAACAAGCGCCGCTTCTTCGTCATGCGACTGAACTGCACGATATCCAGTTTCGCCTGAAACTCAGCTGGCAGTTGCAGTACACGTTCACGCACGTCATCCGCTGACACCGGGTGCATATATCCTCGTCCTGCGGGCTGAGTCACAATCTGCAGTTCGTGAGCGTGGCTTTCGTCGCTGCTGACTGGATCATGCCAGACTTCAGGAGCATCAAAAGCGCGGCCATGAGCCAGACCTTCGCCGCGATGCTGATGCGCGGACGCAGGGCGCGCACTGGCACGGGGTGAAGAAATACGACCGTGCCGCGCAGCACGGAGATTCGAGCGGTTTGTACTTCGGCGAGATGAATTGTGATGTGACATGGCAGGACCCGTAAATCAGCAGACGTTGATACTTCAGTGCTGGTGATAGCAGAAGTGGAATGACGCCGACTGCCTAAGTTCGAACTTTGACGATGTGTCGCAGGCCGAGGGGACGGGCATCCGTTCGAGGGGAGGATTCGTTGCCCGGCGAACTCCTCTGGGCAACGTCAACGACTCACTTTTGGCGAGTGAGTACGCACGATCCTAGCGGGCTGATGCCTGGAATCCAGATGAACACCGTAAGTGGTTGTGGTGCAGGGTGTTACGCACAAAAACCGTTTGCAGCTGTGTGTACACGAAGGTTTTGCCAGGACGTAACCCATTGGTGTCAATTGGCTTGGAGTCGGCATCGACTCAGAGTCCGAATATGAGGGCATGTACAGTACTCGGGGTGCCCAAATTGAATCTCTCATTTGTGATCGAGGAATTCCCAGGAAATCCTGCTGGATCGAATCCGGGTTTGCAGACGTTCACTGGGATTAAGTTGACGATTGTGTCGTGTGGACGGTCTGCGACTTGACAGGAAGCATCCGCAGAATCTGCCGAAGTTGGTCGTTCCCAGGCCCCTCAGTTGCGGTTCTACATCCGTTTTTGGCGAACTGAGGTGAAGCCGGGTGGGGGTGAAACAATAAACTTCACTCGTTGCGGGAGAAGTCCTGCCAGCATCGCGACGGGTGTCCCGTTCGCCGCTGCTCCGTCGGCTGGAACCAGAATTCGTGCCTGTATCGAAATTTCGACAACTCTGTTTCGTCATGTGCTGTCTGCTGTTCGCCTGCGGATGTGGTGCGGCGATTCAACGCACTGGAACCGAGCAATTGCTGCTGTCTGATTCTGTAGATCGGGCGATCGATCAATTGGACCTTTCTCCGCTGGCGGGGCGAAAGATCTATCTTGACACGGAGTACATGAAGGCGTTTAAAGGTCCTAATGTCTTCATCAATTCAGACTATATCATCAGTGCACTGCGCCAGAAGCTGACCACCTCCGGGTGTTTCATCCAGGCGACTCGCCTCGAAGCAGACTATGTGCTTGAAGCGCGCGTGGGTGCATTGGGAACAGACTCGATGGAAGTCACGTACGGAATCCCGTCGAGCAATGGACTTGGTACAGCCGCCAGTGCTTTGAGCGGGGTTCCGGCAGTCCCGGCTATCCCGGAGATTTCCGTGGGGAAGCGCAACGGCGTGAAGGGAATTTCGAAGATCGTTGTATTTGCATATCACCGTGAGACGAGTATTCCGGTCTGGCAGTCCGGCAGTGCCATCGCACGCAGCGACGCACGGGATTCATGGTTCCTCGGCATCGGCCCGCTCACACGCGGCAGTGTCTACAACGGCACGCTGCTGGCCGGAAATCGGATCAATTCTCCGTTTGAAAAGAAGAGTAAGACGCACGAAGTGAAGCCGCTCACGATGGCCGACAAACACAGTTACGTGCATCCGGCAGTTCTTGAACAACAATTGTCGGACGCCAGAGCTAATCCACAGCCGATTGTCGAGCAGGCCTCCCACCAGGACGGCGGAACGCCTGCCACCGCACCGCTCGCCGCTCCAGCGCCCGCCGTAACGCCATGACGGTTCAGTCGGATGAGCATTACCTGACTGTGCTGCGGTACATCAAATGCAATCTGCTGCAACCCAACCTGGCCGAGCGAAGTCAGGAATGGGAATGGTCAAACTTGAAGCCATCGGCATGTTTGTCTGGATCAGGTAGACATTCAATGTGACTTACTGTGCATACGAAACTCGGAGGGTGTTATGCCGGTGGCAGACCGGAAGGCGCGAGTGAAAGCACTGTGGTCATAGAAGCGACATCCGGCGAAAGGTCAAAAAGCTTTTCCAACAGTGCGACTTCCACTGGCGCAACGGGCAGAGACATGTCAATTTTGGAACGATTTGTGCGCGGTTTCATGCTTCGACGCGGTTCTGGTCCAGGAAAGTTGTGATCGCTGAAGCCATACTGTTGTTCAATGAAGCCACAACAGAAATCTGATAATCGATCATGATACTCGAATAGTCACATGAATGCCTGCATTGCCTATCTGCTTCAGTTTGATCGCGGGAGCGAATCTGGTCTTTTCCGCCGAGCCATCCACAGCGGCTGGCCGCCGGACGAAGACTGTCGAAGGCTGGACGCTGCTCATCAACGACGAGTTGCTGGAGCAGGACAAGGCCGCGACTGAACGGGCATTGGAACTCCTGACAGCACAGCTTCAAGAGATCACGCGCTTAGTTCCTGCGTCGGCCGTGACGGAACTGAAGAAGGTGCCGCTCTGGTTTTCTCCCGAATATCCCGGCGTGCCACCGCGCGCGGAGTATCATCCCGGTGCCGACTGGTTGCGCGACAATAATCGCGACCCGGCGATAGCGCTTCGGCGACGACCGCTCAGCGAATGTTCACGCCTGCGCGATCACCAATCCGATTGAGTACTTTGCCGAATGCAGCGAAGCATTCTATTCCACAAATCACCGCCAAAGCAAGCGTTGGTTCCAGGAGCGGACCAGGACTATCAACACTGGTCCAGGCTGTTGCTGATGCTCACCGATAAACAATGGTATGATCTTGAATTCCACTTCAACCGTTGTCGTGAAACGAAGCTCGACGAATGCCCTGGAGCGTGCGTGCTGAAGAGGCCTGAACTGGCGAAGATCGTCGCAGACTCGTTGCAGCACTTTGATTGCAACCTCTACCGGATGGGCGACTTCGTGGTGATGCCCAATCATGTGCATCTGCTGGCCGTGTTTGCGACCCCGGATGCTGCGCGACACCGGCTATGCGACGGCGTGCATCGGCAAGTGGCACGTCGGGATGACGTTCTTCGACAAGGCCGGGCAGCCGGTGCGCGGCGATGGCGTCGAGGCGGTTAGTCGCGTCGATTTTTCGCGACGCATCGCAGGCGGGCCGGTCGATCATGGCTTCGACCGTTTCTTCGGAACGGCCTGCTGTCCCACTACTGATTGGCTCTATGCCTTCATTGAGAACGATCGAGTGCCCGTGCCGCCGGAGGAACAGCTCGACATGTCGCGGTTGCCGAAGCATCCCTACGCGAACGTTTTGAACAATCCAAAGCTACCGGCCGCAGCCCCCCAGCCAAAACTGATGCTGAGGTGGCGGATCGAACACGCTGAACGCTATGTTCCGCCAGCCCGATTCGTATCACGTGGGAATTGCTGTGGTGCCCAAGCCACAGCCGCATCTTTACAACGCCTGGTTTCAGGAAATCTATATGCAAACGCGTGAAGTGAATCCCAACGGATATGAACGAGCGGCAGCCATCAACTATGCTGATGGCCTGAAGGGAAAACTGCTGATTATCACGGGGCCGGGCGAAACGAATACGCACATTCAGATCATCGAAGGACTCGTTGATCGGCTGATCGAACTCGGCAAACCTTTTGACTACATGGTATATCCGAATCGTGACCCCATTCTCTTGTCGTAACCGCATTTGTGTAGTGCCGACGCCAATTCGGAAGTCCTGATGAAGATCACGCTGTTTGCCGTTTCACTCGCCGTCATGTTCGCCGCGCAAACCCCAGTTTTTGCGCAAGGCGATGGCGTCTTTCTCGTTGGAGACAACATTCCTGGTGTCGGAGGCAGGCCGTTTTTTTTCGATCCTCGTACCAAATTTGGAAGAGCTGCCACTGAGGCTGAATCGGAAGCCGTGAAGGCAAACTGACACTGACTCGTGAAAGGGATGGCAAGACGCAGGACGTCTTCGTCCAACTTCCAGTGCTCGGCAAGCTACAGCGACACTGCGCCTTTTGACTGTCCGAAATCGAAACGACGACTGGAGCAAGGGTGCAAGGCTCTTGCTGTTCGTGCGATCGAAGCTTCGAAGGACACGCCGAAACTCATTCAACTGAAATCGCATGAGCTCGAATAATATGAAAACCAAACTCACACTCGTTGTTGCCCTGTTGCTGGTTCCCGTCGCTGGCCTCTGTGCCGAAACATCGCATGCTGAAGAACACGATGCCGATACGAAGACCCTGCGAGTCTTTATCTTCGCAGGTCAGTCCAACATGGTTGGTTCTGATTCGAGAGTCAAAGACATCGACCGCTTCCCACCTTTCGTTGGATTGGACAAGCCTCAGGACAAGGTCTTGTTCTCTTTCAACATCGGACGCGAGGACAAGCGAACCGCCAATGGTTGGGTCTCTTTGCAGCCCGTTGACTAGGTTGTCGGGCCGGAATTGAGCTTTGCCAGAAGAGTTTCGCAGGAGATCAGGGCTCCCATTGCAATCCTCAAATGTGCCGCTGGTGGTACGACACTGGGAGGAGATTGGAATCCCGACGATCCCAGTGGCTTTAAGCTCTACCCGGAAGCATTGAAGCTGGTCCAATCATCTCTGGCCGAACTGGACCGAAAGAAAATGGCTTACCGGATCGAAGGCTTCATGTGGCATCAGGGTGAAAACGATATGTTCAGCGACGAGTTCAAGCCTGACTATGGAAAGAACCTGAAGAACTTTCTGGCAAGATGGCGGCGTGACCTCAAGGTTCCTGATTTGAAGTTCTACATCGGGGAGCTTTGCACCAAGACGATCTGGGGCATGGACAATCGTGACAGAATGTATGCCATCCGGGAGGGGCAGAAAGCCGTCACCGAATCGGATCCGCTGGCCGAGTACATTCCGACCTCTCATAACGCAGTGGAGATTGGCGGCGAGGAAGGATTGCACTATCACTATGGAACTCTCGGGCAACTTGAGCACGGTGTGAACTACGCTGACGCGTATCTCAGAACGATCGGAAAGAGGCCGGCCATCGACCGCCCGCTCAAGTCCTGGCCATATGAAAAGGGGAGCGCAGTCAAGCTGTTCATCCTTGCCGGACATCGCAATATGGAGGGCGAGCGCGCATTCAGGCAGGAGCTCGAAACGCCGGGAGAAGAGAAGACCCTGGCAAACGACAATGACAGGATCGCTTTCAAGTACAGCATCGGAGGCGGCTACAAAGTCTCGAACGGCTGGGAACCTTTAGGTCCCGCTGGATTCTATGACACCTTCGGTCCTGAGCTCAGTTTTGGGAAGGCGCTGCAAGGCAAGGTGCCCGGCAACATTGCCATTGCCAAGTTCACGCACAGTGGTTCGCAGATCAACGATTGGACTCCACAGGGAACAGACGCGAAAGACCGCAACCTCTACGCGCCTTTCATTGCCTTCATCCAGGAGTCGATCAAGGACCTTCAGGCCAGAGGACATCAGGTAGAACTGGCCGGCATCTTTTGTCATGTCGGGGAAAACGACATGGCCTTTGGGCCCTATCGCAATGACGCGGCCAAATGGTTGCAATCGACAGTTTCCCAAAGCCGCCAGGACCTTTGGCGTCCTTCGCTGAAATGGTATGTCAGTCAACAACCACCCACCGATGAAAAGGGACTCAACGCGATTCACGTCACCGCGAACCTGGCGGCCATCGACGCCGCAGACCCCCGGTTCATTCACCTCAAGGCTTTCAGTCTTCCGCCGCAAACAGAGAAGCTGGTCATCACCACAGCGGGAATTGTCCAATTGGGAGAATTGCTTGCCGAAAGCTACCTCGAACACAAGTAACTAAGAACGCCTGACAAAACATGGGCTGGCTCCCTGACAAGGGCTGAAAACCCTTAACCCATAGGAGCCTACCGGCTCGTTGCCAAAAAATCGTTCACTTTGTTCGCTTGCCTGAAACATGCGCGCAAGGTGCGCGCCAGAAACAGAGTAAGACTCTGACAGCACTGAAAACGGACACTCATGAAAGAGCCCGGAATGACCCTGTTGAGAACTCTGCTGATCTCTTTCGTTCTCGCCGCAGCTTGCGGATTACAGGCCGACGAGTTTGCCGCTACGAATCAACAACGAACGACAAAAACCTCGTCATCTGTCTGAATAGCACGATTGACCTGAATGAGCGAGAGGACTATGACACGAGGATCTCGATCAACCCAATCGGTAAATAGAAGAATTTGACTTTTCTGTGGTCATGACTAACCATCGATGCAATTCAACAGCGATTGAAACACCCATGAGACGAGTCTTCGCGTTCACGACTTCCTGGCTCGTGATCGCCAACTCGCTTGTCGCGGCTGGCGATCCAACTTTACCTGGCAATCATCCGCTGACTCAGGCGCAGGCGGGGAGCGTGCTGATTTCGGAACTTCGCTGCGCGGCTTGTCACAGCGGCTTCGAACGAGGTTCTCTGCCGGAGAAAACAGCTCCGGATTTGAGCGATGTCGGTGCGAGAGTCTCTCCAGAATACCTCCGGCGGTTTCTCGCGGCGCCGTCGTCGGCTCATCCGGGGACAACGATGCCGGACGTGCTGGTGTCGAAAACCGAAAATGATGTTGCTGCGTTCAAGACGATTCTGGATGGCAACACCGATCGGCAGATTGAAGCCATTTGGTACTACCTCTCGCTCGGCACATCGGCTGCAGATCCGTCCGGTGTACGCGCGGTGAGCACGAAGCTGACGGTCGATGATCAGGCCAAAACGCATCGCGGTCGCAGTCGAGTCGCGGGCTATCGAGGCATCGCCGTCGGCTTACCAGAGAAGCTGAGTTACGCATTCAACGCGGAAACCGGAACGCTTTCAGCGATTTGGCAGGGTGACTTCATCAGCGTCAATTGGAGCGGCCAGGGTTCCGGGGATTTCAATCCTGCTGCCGAACCATTGACTCTTGCTCAGGATGTTTCATACGTGCAGCTCGCGGATGAGAATACTCTGTGGCCGCTGCTGCCGGTGATAACTAAAGAGGCTCGAACCAATCCCAACCCGCTCTATCCCAA
>JBBJME010000160.1:0-16266 GCA_037719765.1 Planctomycetaceae bacterium | reverse complement strand
TTACGCTGTTTTCGCGTGAGGATCGGCGGCGCATCCTGTACGGATCAGACGGCATTGACGCGACGTACTTTCATGGCCAGTACGCGGCGATGGGACGAGCCTGGCAGTCCGTGGACGCCAGCCGCCTCAATCTGCAATTTCCGCATTGTGAAGGGCGTCCAATTCTGGCGATCTATGAGCAATTGCTGTCCATGAAGCATGCGGCGGAAATTGCCCAGTGGTCCGCCGACGACACTCAGAACCTTTTCTGGCGAAACGCCGTCTCCGCGTTTCATGTTCAGTTTGGCAATGATCATTCCACCATGGTCTCGCCAACAGGTGAGCAAACTCAGACGATGTATACCCGAGCGAAGCAGCTGATTCCTGGCGGAACGCAACTGCTCAGCAAGCGACCGGAGATGTTCGCTCCCGGAATCTGGCCAGCCTACGCCCGTGAGGCGCATGGTTGTGAAGTAATCGATCTCGATGGCCGTCGATTTATCGACATGACGACATCCGGCATCGGTTCGTGCCTGCTGGGATACGCCGATCCTGACGTTACGGCAGCGGTTCAGCGACGAATCGCACTCGGCTCGATGTCGACGCTGAACGCCGCTGAGGAAGTCGAGCTGGCCGAGCTGCTGATCGAGCTGCACCCGTGGGCCGAGCAGGTTCGCTATGCGCGTTCCGGCGGTGAATCCATGGCGATCGCCGTCCGCATCGCTCGCGCTGCCACCGGCCGAGATAAGATCGCGTTCTGTGGCTATCACGGGTGGTCCGACTGGTATCTGGCGGCAAACGTCAATCCCGCAGGTGCTGCGGACGGTCTGCAAGGTCACCTGCTCCCGGGCCTGGCTCCGGCAGGCGTCCCGCGCGGTCTTGCCGGAACCGCATTGCCGTTTACGTACAACCGACTACATGAACTGGAGCAGATCGTCACGCGCCACGGCGGTGAACTCGCGGCGGTTGTGCTGGAACCAACACGTTCGACCGATCCGGATCCGGGCTTTCTCGAAGGCGTCCGCGAACATTGTGACCGTTGCGGTGCGGCACTGGTCTTCGACGAGATTTCATCCGGCTGGCGGATGCATCTCGGCGGTGCGCATTTGAAGTACCGTGTGATGCCGGACGTTGCCGTATTTGCCAAGGCGATTGGAAATGGTCACCCGATTGCCGCGATCATTGGCCGTCGTCGCATCATGGACGCAGCGCAAACGTCGTTCATTTCCAGCACCTATTGGACCGAAGGTGTCGGTCCCACAGCCGCGCTGGCGACAATCCGAAAACTGCGAGACGTCAGCATCGCCTCTCACACCAGCCGCATCGGCGGCCTGATGGGCGAGGGCTGGAAGAGTCTTGGCCAGCGAATGGGAGTGCCTGTCAAGGTCTCTGGTCACGCGGCCCTGCTCCATCTGGGTTTCGATCACGAACAAGCGGCTGCCTTGGGAACGCTGCTCACCGCGCGGATGCTCGACAGAGGCTTCCTCACCGGCAGCGGCTTCTACCCGAGTTTCGCCCATAAGGACTACCATATCACTCGATACATCGCTGCTGTTGAACCGGTCTTCGTCGAACTGGCAGAAGCGATCCGTCTCGGCGACGTGCTGCAGCGACTTCAGTCCATCGGCGTTCCAGTACGCCACACCGGCTTCGCCCGATTGACGTGACAATGACGACGATAAATTTTCGAACAGTCCTTATTCTCTTGACCACAATATCGGCCGCAGACGAGAATGTGGATCGCCATTAAGGAGCGGTTGGCAATCTCCCGTTTCTGCGTATTTGTTGCGTATTGAGGTGTCAGAGTGTCCGCATCGCAAATTGAGTTCGCTTTTGACCTGAACGTTGCTGTCGCGGCAGCCAATCGCTGGGCAAAACGCGATGAGCATCACGAAAAATTTGCGGATGCGGCTGCAGAAGAGCAATTTTCGGAAGTTGACACCCCAGAACGGTGTGCTGCAAGAGCAAACCGTTTGCTGGGGCGCCTTCAGGAAAACGCCCCAAAGATCGCGGCGGGAATCACAAGAGAATTCAAGGAATCACTGGGCGGTGCAGCCGTCCGGGGTGTGATAACAACCGCGACAGTCAGCGATGCTCTGCTGGAACGTATCATCGGAAAAACTCGAGACTTTCAATTTGTCGAGTTCCTGGAGATGGCCGTCTTCGTCAGCAAGTCGGTCGGACGAATTGTCAGCAAGCTGAGTGCAGGACGACTCAGTTATGGAACAGGTTTCATGGTGTCCCCTCGACTGCTGATGACCAACCATCATGTCTTGCCGTCGGAAGCCGTTGCGGCCCAAAGCTCGATAGAATTCGACTTTCAGAAGAATCGCCAGGGCCGTACCGCCACCGTCCGTCCATTCAAGCTGGATCCAACAGCTTTTTTCCTGAACGATAAGAAGCTGGACTTTGCGTTAGTCGCAGTATCGCCGGATGGCCCGGGCCGACCATTGGCGGATTATCCGTGGTGTCCCCTGCACAGTGATCCCGGCAAGATTGTCACTGGCGAGCACATCAACATCATTCAGCATCCCAGGGGAGAATTGAAGCAGGTTGTTATCCGGTCCAATCGATTACTGGATTCGCTCGACGGAGCGGATCTGTTTTACCACTACGAGGCAGACACGGAACCAGGTTCTTCCGGTTCCCCGGTGTTCAATGACCAATGGGAAGTGATTGCCCTTCATCACAGCGGTGTTCCCAGACAGAATAAGAAAGGTGATCTGCTTGATGTTGACGGCAAAATCTGGAGGAATGGCGACGATCCATCCCGGCTGGATTGGGTCGCCAATGAAGGAGTGAGGATTTCAAAACTTGTCGAATTCATTTCCAAAGCAACCGTCAGTCACTCAGCCAAATTACTGCTCAAAGAGTTTTTGGACGCCAAGCCACCTGCGGAACTTGAGCCTGCAACAAAGATCACTAACCAACCCAACGGTGAAACGACAGAGGGAAAGGAAACTCGAATGCCCGATGAAGCGAATTCCCAAAGAGCCAGCACCATTACGATGACGGTGCCTTTGCAGATTACCTTGAGTTTCGGCAACCCTGACTCTTCCAGCCAGATGACCGTTTCGATCGGTGGCGATGGGATTGCCGTGGACGGAGTGCTGGAAAAAGTCGAGCCTGATCCTGGGGATCCGGATTACGAAAACCGGCCTGGATACGATGAAAACTTCCTGGGGTTTGAGGTTCCGTTTCCGCAGCTCACCAACGCCTCCCGGTCAAAGGCCTATGCTCTCGACGGAAAGGAAGGTGATGATGCGACGATGATCAGATATCACCATTACAGCCTGATTTTCAACAAGTCCCGAAAGCTGGCCTTTGTTGCAGGTGTGAACTACGACCCGCAGCCAAAGGTTCAGCACCCGCGAGACAAAGACGGAGACAAGTGGTTCTATGATCCACGGATCGTGCCTGAAAGGAATCTCCAGGCAGGCGAGAATCTGTATGCCGGAAATCCGCTCGACCGTGGTCATTTGGTGCGTCGAGCTGATGCTGGCTGGGGAGCGACAAAGAAAGAAGCCAAACTGGCAAATGATGATACCTTTCACTTCACAAACTGCTCACCTCAGCACGCGATCACCAATCAGGGAATACTGAAACAGGCTCCACCGGGGTTAAAGCCAATGGCGTGGACTTAAGCGAAAAATGGGGAGAAACGCGGGTGAATTGAAACTGGGGTCGCATGAAATGGCCTCCTTGATGCAAAGTGGGTTTGGTCTAACAAATCCACAACCGCAAGCAAGGAGGCGCGCGATGATTCTACCACCGCGAAAGTCATCGGTCGAGACGCACGAAGAGGAACTGAAAAGGGAATGCGAAAGGAAAAAGCTGCTCAGCTTCGACGAAATCCTGAAGCGACTCGAAAGGCTTAAGACGTTGGGAAAAATTCGCCTCCATCATCTTTTTGACGACGATGAGATTCATCAGATGTGTGACACACTCAATATCGAGTTTCGCGACAGAATCTTCCCTCCGGCAAAAACGCTCGGGCTGTTTGTGTCTCAGGTTCTCAGTCGAGGCGATGCTTGCATTACTGTCATGGCGAAATTCAATCGTGAAAGAAAAGACTGTGGGCTCTCACCTGTCTCCGAAGATGCGTCTGCTTACTCCAAAGCGCGAACGAGATTGCCGCTCAAGTTGATCAATCATCTCAGCAATCGTGTCAGAAAGATCGCTCACCACATGACGCCGGACGATTGGAAATGGCACGGACTGAATGCGTATCTTGTCGATGGCTTTGTGCTCCGCGCACCCGACACATTGGCGAACCAGGAAAGGTATCCTCAGCCATCAAGTCAGAAAGAGGGTTTAGGGTTTCCTCAAGTGCGCGTCGTAGCAACAACGTCGCTTGCCGATGGTTGCGTAGTCCATCACAACACTGCTGCGGTGGAAGGAAAGAAAACGGGCGAAGTGTCACTTTTCCGGGAAAAACACAAGGATTTTGAAAAAGGCGACATCGTCGTGGCCGACAGCAATTTCGAATCATTTCATGATGCGGCGTTGCTGATTCGGCGCGGTGTCCATATGGTTTGCTGCATCAATGGAACGAGGAATTCGCCCTTCGAGGGTGCCTGCGAAACGATCGAGGATTTGATCGTTGAACTGCAGAAACCAAAGTGCGACCCATCCCGCTTCACACGTAAAGAGTGGAACGCATTGCCGAAGCGAATTCTGTATCGCATGATCCGCTATCAAGTGGCAGGTTGTGAAACTCCGATAACGATCGTCACAACGCTGACCGACCGACAGCGTTTCAGTGCCGAAGATATTGCGGAACTTTATGGTTTCAGGTGGGACGTTGAAGTCGATATCCGTTCGTATAAATCAAGCATGGGGATGTGCGAACTTCGTTGCCTGATTCCCGACAATCTGGACCGCGAAATCGCGGTGGCCGTTCTTGGTTACAATCTTGTGCGGGTTCTGATGTGCGACACCGCAGCGGTGCTGGAAGTGCATCCCCGCGAGATCAGTTTCAGTGCGGCTCGCGACGCCTGGCTGGCGTTCCAAGACGAACGTGAGACGGTCGATGATGTGGCGTGGCTGATCCATTCGGCCGCATCACACTTTGTACGAAATCGCCCCGGCCGCGACGAGCCTCGTGCCATCAAACGGAGAAACGCCAAGTACCCAAAATTGAAAGAGCCAAGACCCAGCCACAGATCCCGAAAGAAAAAGAAACAAGACCCGGAAATTACACCACAAAATGCTTAAGTCCACGCCATTGGGGGTTAAAGCTCTGGGGAAATCTCGAAGAACATGTCGCCTCCCAGGGAAAGAAAAACAAGCGTAAGCTTTGCATCTTCAATGGTCCTGTTTTCAGAAGAACAGACGCCTTATACCGAGGTGTGAAGATCCCCAAAGAATTCTGGAAAGTCGTTGTGTTCGCCAGGGATGATGGAGAACCCGGGGCGGCAGCATTCATTCTCACTCAGGCTGACCTCATTGAAGATCTCCAGGAAGAATTTGAAGTCGGCGAGTATAAAGCCGTTCAGGTTCGCGTCAGAGATCTGGAATCAAAGACGAAGCTGGACTTTGGCCCGTTCCGAAAATGGGATGCACTCGAACAGGACGGAGCCGAAGAGTCCTTCACTGGCGATGTCCCGGCGGTCGTGCTGGAATCCCTTTCAAATGTTGTGCTTTGAGGCGAGCGGCGGAATTCGCCGTGTGTTTGTGCCGGTGCAGTTACGGGTATGGCAGTGGCAACCAGCAATCGGCCCATTGGCCAAAGTTCTCTTCGACGCTGATTCGAAGTCGCGTCAGACCGTGTTGGTGATTTAACTTCAGCCGTCCAATGAGCGAATGCGCGATCCAGCGGGCAATCAGTTCCGCCGTCGTGTTTTCAACAGGCAGGATCACACAGTCCTCGCGGGGAAAGACCCACCGGCGGTTTTCGAATCGAGCCGTGACTTCGCGATCGTCCTCGGAAACTGCAACTTGAATCATCGGGTGCCGTTCAGGCAAAAGCACGCGGTGATCCAGTTCCTGAACAAGCGTCTGAAGTCCATCGCGGAGAGCGATAAAGTCGAACACATAGTGATTCTCGTCCAGCGGCCCTTCAATCTCCGCTTCAACGCGCCAATTGTGCCCGTGAATCCGTTCGCAGATATTCCGATTGAACGTTATGAAATGTGCGGCGCTGAAGACGAGTGTGTCTTTGGTAACGCGGACGCTCCAGGTTTCCGGGGAAGGTTTTGTCATCAATCAGTTTTCCTATTGAACCAGTCGCCGACTGGCATCATGCGGCCTTCGCGAAGAGCGGTGAACAGAATCGCGGCGATCAGATCGGCCGTGGTGCCTGGGTTACGTCGATTGCCGTCTTCGCGCAGAAATGCGTCGAAGTCGGTAAATCGCAGGGCTGCATGGTGCTGGATTGGCCAGCCGCTGTCGAGCAGTTGCTGAGCCTTCTCACGGACAACGTTCGACATCTGCTGACCGCATTTACGGGCAATCAGGCTGTCACCGAATTCGGCCAACAGTCGCACGGCAAGCCATGAAATCTGTTCCGGCTGCGATACGCTGATCGCTGCTCCTTCTCGCAACCCATCCTGTCCGCATGACAGTACCTGCTGAAATCCGTTCGCGTACTGCGCCGCAATCATGTCGCGATCCGCGGCCAGTCGCATGCATTCCAGCAGATTCAGCGTCGGCTCCGCATGGAGATCCTGGTCTCCAGCTTCGCCTAATCCTGCAGGCTGTGCCATCCGAATGGCCTCATAAACCAGTCGGCTGTCTGCCACGGTTGTCGCATTCAGCACTTCTGAAATGCCCAGAGACAGAGACCTGTCGGGGGGAACCTTTGCGAGTGGTGAAAGCAGCAGAATGATGCCGAGATTCGTATTGTGATTCACGACGCGGCGAGTGGCTTGAACAGCTTTGAGAATTGTTTCCCCCAAAGTCCGTTCACCAGCCGCGGCAAGTACCGGTGCAATCGCCCGCGCAGACCTGAGAAAATCATCAATGGACGCATCCGCAAATTTCTGCCCGGGAGCAACGTTGCCAGGTTTGGGACTCATCACTTCCATCGAGCAGGCAGTTTCAATCAGTTCAGCCAATGAGAAATTGCCGCATGACGTCGCAGTAGAATGTATCACGGTTTATCGTTCGCAGGCGACATTGTCTGGATGCACAGGAGACGTTGTCACGAGATTGTTTTCCAGTCCGATTGCAAAGCAGCAGTTGAATCAAATCATCTGCAGCACGGGCAGACTGATTGGAGCATCAGGGGAACGGCGAAGTTTCGGCGGCAGGATGGCATGCGCGTATTCCCAAAGCTGATCTGGTGTTTCAAAGTATTGATCGTAGACTCCGTCGTTACCGAATTCACAGTTGTCCGTACTGTATTCGCGACAGATTTCAGGGCGTGTCTCGTACGCGCCGCAGCGGTTATCTGCCTGAAGATGTTGGCAGTCGCCGGGAATCAGCAGGAACCACGATGCTCCATCCACGAAGACCGAAAACGGACCGTGCATCATGTACCAACGCATATTGTCGAACTGTTCCCACGTCTTTGGAGCGTCAATTCCCATGGCAAAGTAGCGGCAGCACCGGGCCGTGCAGTAACTGCAGAGGATTTCGCCAACCTTTAGATTTTCACGGATTGTGGTTTCGGATGTGCTCATGATCTTTGTCTGCTGAACAGAATATCGTGCGAGACCGCTAGAGCAGCATACATTAGCGATTGACGCATGACAAATCTACAATCGCCGTCGCGATCCGGTATGAGACCGTTGTGTGCTTAACCTTTCAAGGCGTGGGGTTAACTTTCAGCTTGCGATTGACGAAGGGAACATGATGTACTTCAGCACAATTCTACGGCGGACGCGAATCCGTCACATTCTGATCGTCGCTGCGATCCTGAGCCGTACGATGCCGGAATCGTTGGCTCAGGACGCGAACACGGTCAACATGGAGGCTTCCGACGTCGTCATCTACGGCGCGACGTCAGCCGGCGTCGCTGCGGCGGTTCAGGTATCGCGCATGGGGCACACCGTCGTGCTCATTGAACCGGGCAGGCACATTGGCGGACTGACATCAGGAGGTCTTGGATTCACCGACAGCGGCGACAAACGCGTGATTGGCGGCATTGCCCGTGAGTTTTATCAGCGGATTCGTAAACATTACGACAACCCCGCCGCATGGGTCTATGAAAAGTCGACCGACTACAATCGCTATCGATCCGGTGAAGACGCCATGTGGACGTTTGAACCAAAAGTTGCAGAGTCGTTGTTTCACGAAATGCTGCTTGAAGCCAAAGTGCAGTTGATTATGGGAGAACGACTTGAACGGACTTCCGGAGTCAACATCGATCGCGGTCAGATCATCTCCATCACGACAGAATCCGGCCGTGTTTTTTGTGGTCAACAGTTCATTGATGCGACTTACGAAGGCGACTTGATGGCCGCCGCAAAGGTTCGCTACACGGTCGGTCGCGAAGCAAATTCGCAATACGCCGAAACGCTGAACGGCAATCAGCCCAACGGCAATACTCACAATCATCGATTTGTCAGGAATGTCGACCCTAATGTGCAACCGGGAAATCCCGCCAGCGGACTTCTCCCCGGAATTGAATCCTCAGGAGCAGGCGAAGCAGGAGTCGGTGACCATCGTGTGCAGGCGTATTGTTTTCGGATGTGTATGAGCAACGCCGCTGAGAACCGCATCCCGTTCCCCAGGCCGGAAAACTACGACGAGAGCCGTTATGAGTTGTTGTTTCGCAATTTTGAAGCTGGCGATCTGCGGTTTCCAGTGAAACCCGACATGATGCCGAACGCCAAAACGGACACCAACAACAATTGTGCGTTTTCAACAGATTATCTCGGCGGGAATTTTTCGTATCCGGATGCGGACTATGCAGCGCGAGAGGCCATCATTCGCGATCATGAGGACTATCAGAAAGGCCTGATGTGGTCCCTCGCCAATCATCCGCGCGTGCCAGAATCAATTCGGCGTGAGATGGCACAATGGGGTCTTCCGAAAGACGAATTCGAAGACAATGGCAGCTGGCCGCATCAGCTGTACATCCGCGAAGCACGCCGCATGGTGAGTGACTATGTGGTTTCAGAACTGGACTGTCGCCGCGTGCAAATTGCGGAAGATTCCGTGGGGTTGGGAAGCTACAACATGGATTCACACAACGTTCGACGGTACGTGACGCCGGACGGATTTGTGCAGAACGAAGGTGATATTCAGGTGTCTCCCGGGGGGCCGTATCTGATCAGTTACCGTGCGATTATTCCAGCCCGTGACCAGGTCGAAAACCTTTCCGTTCCCGTCTGTCTCTCGTCGACACACATTGCCTACGGCTCAATTCGCATGGAGCCGGTTTTCATGGTCCTGGGCCAAAGCGCAGCCACGGCAGCAGTACTCGCCCTGGAATCTGATGTGACGCTGCAGGCACTGCCGTTTTCAGCGCTGCGCGAACGGCTGTTGAAGGATGGCCAGGTGCTGGATCTGCCGCCAAATGTGCAGAAGAAAGTGCTGATTTCAAAGGACAGTCTGCGAGGGCTGGTGCTGGACGATACCGATGCGAAACTTGCAGGGGTCTGGACGCATAGTTCGTCCACCGGAGGCTACGTCGGAACGGACTATGTCCACGACGGCAATACAGAAAAGGGTGAGAAGTCAGTGCAGTGGATCCTGAAAGCACCGTCTTCCGGCGAGTTTAAACTGCGATTCAGCTACTCAGCAAATCCCAATCGGGCGACGAACGTGCCGGTGCTGATCACATACCGCGGCGAAACAAAGACCATCACGGTGAATCAACAGCAAACTCCTGAAATCGACAACCTGTTTCAACCCATCGGTATCTTCAACCTGAAAGTCGGTGAGACCATTGAAGTACTCATCTCGAACAAGGCCACCGACGGACACGTGATTGCAGACGCGATGCAACTGGTTCCAGTGCAACGAGACTTACAGCCCTAGTGCATTGTCAACGCTTCTGTTCGGCTTCCACTCGTAGTCTGGCATGTGGGGCGAATTGCTCAGCACATCAAACAGCGTTGTCCGTATACGTCAGGCCAAACATGGTATCCGTCAGCCAGCGCCGGAATCCTTCGTTGTCGCTGAACTGTTTGAATAGTTCGGTGTCATCTTTCATCATCTCGATAATGACACGGCCCAAAGCTTTGTCGTGTTCGATGCGAGCGTTCTGTTTGTCCGAGTTCTTTTTCGCATTCTTGAATGCAGTATCTGCGGCAACTCGCGGCGGAATTTCTTCGATGATCTTTTTGTAGATCCGATCTGCGTCTGTCCATGGCACATTGCCGAACTGGTCATTGAACGATTTCAGTATGTTCGACAACTTTTCCAGAGCTGGTTGCGACTTATGGCCACCGCCGGTAGTTGGAACGGGCTCAATTTCCGCGTCCTGATCGGGCAAAAGAATCTGTATCGCGGCGTTCTTTTCAACGCGATAACTGTCCATGTCAATCGATTCCAGAATCCCCTTCGCAAGGTCTTCTTCCTTCGGTGCCGGCAGCTTCGACACCAGAAAGTTCAGGAAGATCGAGAGTCGCTCCCATTCGGGATCCGAGTACGGGAGGATCGAGGCCAGAAAATCGTACGTCCGGCAAAACGCTTTTGCCTTGCCTTTGAAATCAACCTGGCTGTCCTCATCCAATTCGTCGATGTACTTCGCTGCACATGCATCCAGGATTGGATCCAGCTTGTCGCGGTCAGCCCCGCCAAGATACAGCGTCACCAACTCAGAAATCTGTTCTGAACTGTAGACTTGGTAGCCATCCAGTGCGGCTTTCAGGTCGTGCAGCTTATTGGCGTCAGTTTCTTTACTCAGGATGGTCGTGCGGTAGTAATCAGCAAAAGCTTTCTGAATCGTGTCCGTGTCGTTCACGAAATCCAGAACAAACACATCGTGCTTCTGTGGATGAGCACGATTCAGGCGTGAAAGAGTTTGGACAGCTTTAATACCAGATAGAGTCTTGTCCACGTACATTGTATGGAGCAGCGGTTCGTCGTACCCTGTCTGGAACTTGTCAGCACAGATCAGAAAGCGATACGGGTCTTCCTTAATATTTTCAGCGATTCTGTTGCTGGGAAAACCATTCAGTGATGCTTCCGTGACCTTCTGGCCCTTGTACTCGTGTTCACCGGAGAAGGCGACGATGGCCTTGTGCGGGCTCTTGCTGACTTTCAGGTAGTCGCTGATCGCGAAGAAGTACTGGATCGCTCGTTCGACGCCGCTGGTGACCACCATTGAGCGGGCCTGACCGCCGATTTTCTTCAGCCCAATCACCTGCTCCTGAAAATGATCAACTATGATTTCCGCTTTTACGCTGATCGCGTAATCGTGGCTCTCAACATACTTGCGTAGTTTCTTCTGCGCCTTCTTTTTGTCGAACTCCGGATCAGGGGCAATTGCCTTCACCAGCTTGTAATAGCTCTCAATCGGCGTATAGCACTTCAGCACGTCTAAGATGAATCCTTCCTGAATCGCCTGCTTCATCGTGTACGGATGAAACGCTCGATGTTTTGTCTCCCCGTTCTCCTGATACGATTCGCCGAACGTCTGCAATGTCTTGTTCTTTGGTGTGGCCGTGTACGCAAAATAGCTGGCGTTGGGGAGCATCTTCTTAGACTCCATGACACGATTGATCTTGTCTTCAATGGAATCTTCGTCGTCGCTTTCGCCTGTCTCTGACAATGACACGTTAAGGGAAGCCGCTGCACGTCCACTTTGGCTGGGATGAGCCTCGTCAATGATAATGGCAAACTTCCGCAGCCGATGTTCACTGCCAATTTCGTCAACAATCCATGGGAATTTGTGTACCGTGGATATGATGATTTTCTTGCCTTCTGTAATGAATCGCCGCAGGTCACCAGAATGCTCCGCGTGCCCGACGGTGGCTCCGACCTGCGCGAACTGTTTGATCGTATCCCGGATCTGTTGGTCGAGAATTCGACGGTCCGTAATCACGATAATTGAGTCAACTACGTCCTTGTCGTCTTTCCTGAGACCAATGAGTTGATGAGCAAGCCATGCGATTGAGTTGGACTTTCCGCTGCCTGCAGAATGCTGAATCAGGTATCGACGTCCGACTCCATGTTCACAGACATGGGCCAACAGTTTTCGCACAACGTCGAGCTGATGGTACCGGGGAAATATCTGGACCGCTTTCTTTTTCCCGGACTTGTCGTCCTTCGTCTCCACAACCTGAACGTAATTCTCAAGGATGTCCGTGAGCCCCGCAGGCGTCAGAATCTTCTTCCACAAGTAGTCGGTCTTCAGTCCATTTGGGTTTGGTGGGTTACCTGCTCCGTCGTTGTAACCCAAGTTGAACGGCAGGAACCATGACGCCTTGCCTTTGAGATGAGTGCAAAAACGAACTTCGTGATCATCCACGGCAAAATGGACAACGCAGCGACCGAACCCAAACAACAATTCCCGTGGGTCGCGGTCTTTCTTAAACTGCCGAACAGCATCTTCGACAGTTTGCTTCGTCATGCTGTTCTTGAGTTCGAACGTTGCAACCGGCAGTCCATTGATAAACAATGCCAGGTCGAGAGCCCGTTGAGTCTCATCTCGGCTGTATCGCAGTTGGCGAGTCACGCTGAAGCGATTCGCGGCAAATCGCTCCACGGCCTTCGTATTGCCAGGAGACGGCGTTCCAAAAAACAAGTCGAAGCTGATTGGACCATGCTTGATCCCATTTCGGATCACGTCGATCACGCCACGCTTAGTGATCTCGCCCTGCAACCGGGAAAGGAATTTCTGGCGAGCCATGCCGCTCACATCCTTGCCACCAGCGACACCGAGTTTCTCAAATTCCTCAGGTTGAGTGCTCTTCAGGAAAACAATCAACTGCTCGGTATCGATCGCATATGCGCGATCATAGGACGATGACCTCCCAGCAAACCATCCCGTGCCACCCGCATGCACGGGATCTTCGCCCAACACTTCAGTCCCGCCGGGCGACAACCCATCGGTCCCGGTCATGTGTCGCATGATCAGAGATTCGAGACCTTTTTCGCTGGTGTCAGATTTCATAGCGAATCCAAAGGAACTTACTCTCTTGAAAATCGTGTCGGTCTCTCTGTTCTAGCTGATTTAGGATCGCTCGACAAATTATTGTGCTGATTGAATTAGACGCAAACCGTTTTTATTTCACGCGTGATGCGGCCCAACGGTCTGCGGACCACGGTGATTCAGCTTGCGACTCGGCCCAACGGGCCAGCCATAAGTCAGCCCAGGGCAACGCCCTGGGTTATTGGTTGTCAAGCACGAAAAGCCCCAAGGGGGCGACACTAAACTGATTCGCCATGGTCAGTCCAAAACGTAGTGCCGCCCCGTTGGGGCTGAAAATCGTCGGGTGGAATGATTTCCCAGGGCGTTGCCCTGGGCTGACATAGCGTCGGCCCGTTGGGCCTGAAAACCGGGCGTATGCGCCAGCTGAGCTGACACTAATTAGTAGAGCGATCTTTATAGGGGGCAAGGCACCTACCATCGCTTGCCTCCCAGTTGGCCATCGATCCACAGTTGACCAAGGCGATACTTATCGAGCCAGACCGCTAGTTCGTCTTTTGACTGACGCTTCATTTCCGTACAGCCGTCATGTTTCTCGCAGACCACGACTGCGTCAGGGCGCTCCGTCATCGCATCGACCAGAATGTCGGAATGTGTCGTGACAATGAGTTGCGTGCGTTCGGATGCAGAAATCAACAGATCAGCCAGGTTGGGAAGTATGTCGGGGTGCAGGCCAAGTTCCGGTTCTTCGATACAAATCAGCGGCGGTGGTGTTGGGTCACAGAGGATCGCCAGGAGACACAAATATCGCAACGTTCCGTCAGACAGGCGAGTGGCCGGAATGACAAAATCGCCTTCGGTGAAAAACACCTGCACCGAACCGCCCTCGATCAAAACATCAAAATCGGTGATGCCATCATAGAGATCTTTCAGACCGTTGAGGATCGCCTTCTTCGCTGCTGGAAATTTAGTCTTCAGTCGATTGAGCACAAGGCCGAGGTTGGAAAAATCTTCTTCCAGCACATCGTTTCGCATATCAGCTCGTTGCGGCGTTCGGAAGACCGCATTTCGGCCAAAAGTCCATTCGCGGTAAATCTTGATTCTCGAATAGGCATTCGATAAGGAAAATAGCTCTGGAAAATGCACGGGATCCTGAAAGAAGCTTAAGATGGACATTTGCGGACGGCCCAACGGAGCCTGTGTCCAGCTTTTCTCGCCATGAGCAACCGTCGTCAACAAATTGGGAGTTCCCTCGGCAAGCCCCACATAATAGCGGTCACATGAGCCGGTATCATCGACATAGGCATCTTCGATTCGTTCGTCAAAAAGCTCAAATCGTTGTTCCGCAACACCGAAGGACAAGACGTGCCTCAGACTTTCCAGCGGCGATCGGCCTTGCGTCACACAATCAATAGAAGCGAGTTTGTTCGGCTCGCCTTTCCAAATCCATTCAATGATCCCTCCACCGGACCGTATGACAGATTCCATCTCCTTCGACGATGCCCTTAGCAGCTGCAAAGCTTCGAACAGATTCGACTTCCCGCTGCCATTGGCCCCAACCAAAACATTCAGAGGCAGAAGGTCAAGTCGCTGAAACTCCGGGCCGAACGACAGCAGGTTCCTTGGCATCAGGGAGCAGAGCAGAATGTTTGAAATGGAGTCCATTAGAGATACTGACGCCTTGACTTGGCTGCAGAGCAGCCGTGGTTGGTAGCCCTGGGATTTAGCCCAGAGTTTGGTCATTGTACGATGGACATTCCTGTCCGTCGCTATGGTAGGAATCGCACTCGGACAAGAATGTCCAAGGTACAGAATCGGAAAACGCGGCGTTCGCCCCGGTGAGGCACTTCTGCCTTCTCATTCCACGTCTTCCGTTTCCAGCAGCTCCTCGTCGTCGGGTGTGACGGGGGCGATGGGCGCTTTGCCGAGATCAGGGAGCCGGCGGGGCGCACGTACAGTTTGCCCGTCACCACGTCCGCCGTCAGCCGCGTCCGGTATTCCTGCATCAGCGCCATCTCTCGCTCGGTGTGGGTCATTTGGCGCATGATCAGGGTTTCGAGTCCTTTCTCGGTGGCGTCGGTTTTCATCGAGAAAGTTCCCCGCTGTCCGCATTCGCCATGACTTCAACCGCAGCCGAACGAATCAGCACCGTCATGCTTGTGCCGTTTACATGAAACGTCCGACCCCACACTTCGGCGGGAATCGTTCGCGCGGATTTCGCCAGCACACACCCATGCCAATCCTCGGCCGTGCGAAGCAACTTGTATGGAGGCTTCATCTCGTGTGCGTTCAGAAATCCGAGATAGACCAGCACCACTGGCGTCCCCATCGCCGCCACCTTCCAAGCAAAGGCGAAACGATTACTGAGCTGGTAATGGGTGTCGGAGGACAGGTTGAAGCCCGGAAGGAGTGCATTCCATGCGACATTCGCCTCGCTGAGCGCGAGTTTGATGCGCTCGAAGTTGTCCTTGTTCGTCGCACCGCAACGGTCGTCGCCAAGTTCGCCTTCGTGCGCTTTTGCTTCGATCAAGATCAAGCCTGGCTTCCCCTCGATGTGGCACTTACTCACCAAGTCCCAATTGGGCGTATTCGCGCGACCCGATATCGCGAGCCACCAGCCGGTAATCGTCCGGCGGTCCCCATCGGACAGGAATTCCGGCGATTCGCCCAGCTTGGCTTCGTCCGGGTCACACAGTCCCCGCGGTGCCCAGAGGTCGGTTGCATCCACTCTTGCGTGAGGGCTCACGATCGTTGTCAAAAAGTCAGCGACTGTGGCGTTTCCTTGATGAGTCGCTAACAAGCACCGCAATCGGCTTCCGCGGAAATCTCTTTTCCGAAACGTAACGGTTTCTTCTGCGCTGCTCAAGTTCCTCGCTAATCTCGGCTTCGCCGCATTCGCCCGGCGCAGCGACTTCAGCCTCCTCGGGCAGTTGCGCGGCGGCGGGGCGGACGTCCAGCTTGCCCGTCACCACGTCCGCCGTCAGCCGAGTCCGGTATTCCTGCATCAGTGCGATCTCTCGCTCGGTGCGGGCGATGGCGGTTCGCAGTGGACCGGTTTCCTTGGTGAAGTAATCAACAATTGCAGCTTGTTCGTCCGAAGGAGCGACCGCGATTGCAGTGCCCATCAGACGGTCCTTCGTGAGCTTCGGTTGTGCAGCGCCTGAAATCCAAGGCTGGTAGTTCAGGCTCTCCTTGAATCCTGCTAGGTAGTCAAGATTGCCTCGCTTCGGTTTGAGAATGTGCGAGTGATTGTTCACCCAAAACTTTCCCTTTGCGATAATCGCAAGCGGCAGGTTTCG
>JBBJME010000159.1:0-16289 GCA_037719765.1 Planctomycetaceae bacterium | reverse complement strand
GATCGACGATGTTAGTGCTGCGACTGAGCCTGAAAGGCTCGCGCATATCAGCCTGAGGCAAGAGAATCCGCGAATGTGGATGAACGCCGCCCCAGGTTGATATCGCGTCTGAACACGAACCCTGAAAGGGTTCCACAATGCTGGTCTGTGTTGCCCTTTCAGGGCAAAACGTGTTGCTGCCGTGGAAACCTGGGGCGTTGCTCCAGGCTGACTTGCCGAGGCCCGTTGGGCCGAATCACAGTGGTTTAACGCCACAAGCAGGCTCAACTCCACCAGAGTCCGCCATTTCTAAGTCGCGCACTTCATTTGTCGATGAACCGGTTTTGCGTTCGACGCCGACTGCTATATTGATTGTTCTCAACGGTTTTCCACCTGACGCGAAATCAAGAGCCGCAATATGCAATTCATCGCGACAATTTCCATACACTTCCGACCCATTCTTCTGCTCACCTGTTTTTCGATCGCCAGCAACACAAATGCCGCCGATCTGAGACTGCTCTTCATGGGCGACAATGGGCATCATCGGCCTGTTGATATGTTTCATCAGCTTGCGCCGGTGCTGGAACAGCGGGGGATTGAGCTGAAGTACACGGATCGCATGGAAGACCTCACGACCGACACGCTGAACGGCTTCGATGGGCTGGTGCTGTATGCCAACATCGACAGGATCGAAGACGCTCAGGCGAAGGCTGTACTGGATTATATTGCGAGCGGCAAAGGATTCATTCCGCTCCATTGTGCCACCTACTGCTGGCGGAACAATCCTGAGATCGTGAAGCTCATGGGGGGCCAGTTTCAGCGGCACGGCGGGCAGGTGTTTGGCACTCAGATTGCTGACCCCGCTCATCCCATTATGCAAGGCTTCAGTGGTTTTTCGAGTTGGGACGAAACCTACATTCATCACCTCCACAACGAAGAAAACCGCACAGTCCTGGAATATCGCGTCGAATGCGAACAGGCGGAAGGCAAAGACCGGGAACCATGGACCTGGGTGAGGACTCAGGGCAAAGGCCGAGTCTTTTACACGGCCTGGGGACATGATGAGAGAACGTGGAAAAATCCGGGGTTCAGTAATCTGGTGGAACGTGGAATCCGCTGGGCCTGTGGCAAAGATGTTTCCGTGGTGCCTGCGTTTGCGGATCTGGAAGCATTCGCCGCACCAACGATGACAGCACCACGTATAGATGTCGCTCCGTTTGAATTCGTCGAAGTCGGACCAAACATTCCAAACTACACACCCGGGAATAAATGGGGAGCTCAGGGAGATCCCAGGACGACGATGCAGTTGCCGCTGCCCGTCGAGGAATCGATGAAGCACTATTCCATGCCGGAAGGCATGGCCCTGCGATTGTACGCCGACGAACGTAACTTCGAATCGAAGCCCATCGCCATGAACTGGGACGAACGCGGACGACTGTGGATCTGTGAAACGCTCGACTATCCGAATGAACTTGGCAAAAACCGCGACCGCATCCGCATTTGTGAAGACACCGACGGTGACAACGTGGCTGACAAGTTCACGATCTTCGCTGAGGGTCTGTCGATTCCTACGGCGATCATGATCTGTCGAGGTGGTGCCGTTGTGCAGAATGCAACGGAAACCCTTTATCTCAAGGACACCGACGGCGACGACAAAGCCGATCTGAAGACGGTCCTGATCAGTGGCTGGGCGGCGGGTGACACGCACGGCGGAGTCAGTAATTTCCGTTATGGGCTCGACAACTGGATCTGGTCGATGCAGGGCTACAACGACAGCACTCCCGAATTCAACGGCAGGACGACTCAGTCATTCCGCCAGGGATTCTGGCGCTTCAAGCTCTCGCAGGACGATCCGCCGGTTGTCACCGATCTGGAATTCGTCAGATCGACGAACAACAACACCTGGGGCCTTGGTATCACGGAAGAAGGCCTGATCTTTGGCTCGACTGCGAACCACAACCCAAGCACCTTCATGCCGATTGCGAATCGTTACTACGAAAGAGTACGAGGCTGGGCGGCTCCTGATATCGGCACGATCGCGGACACATACCTGTTCAAAGCCATCACCGAAAATATCCGGCAGGTTGACCAGTTCGGCGGCTACACGGCGGGTGCCGGTCACGCGCTCTACACGGCTCGTACGTTTCCTCAGCAATGGTGGAACAAGACCGCATTTGTATGTGAACCGACAGGACACCTTGTCGGCACCTTTGTCCTGCGTCGCGACGGCACCGGTTACAAATCGACAAGTCCGACGAACCTGATCGCGAGTGACGACGAATGGGCGTCACCGATTATGGCCGAAGTGGGCCCCGACGGAGCTGTCTGGGTTCTGGACTGGTACAACTTCATCATTCAGCACAATCCAACGCCGCAGGGTTTCACGACCGGCAAGGGTAACGCTTACGAAAGCGATCTGCGCGACAAGAAACATAGTCGCATTTATCGACTGCTGCCGGTGTCTCGGGAGGGCGAGGCTCCTGCCGAGCCACGTACCTCAGCCACCGTCGGCCCAGCGGGAGCTGCGCCCTCCCAGCGGGATATCATGCACGCGTTCAGCAGCCTGCAGAAAGCATCGCCTGCCGAACTCGCTGCGACACTGAAGCACCCATCTTTCAACTGGCGTTTGCAGGCTCAGCGGTTGCTCGTTGAACAGAATGCTACTGATGTCGTTCCGCAATTGCTGACCATGATCTCTGACACAACTGTCGATGAAATTGGACTCAATGTCGGTGCCATCCATGCCCTCTGGACACTCAGCGGGCTGAATCTGGACGACACGTCGAAGGCCGTCAGCGCCGCTTCTGCAGCGTTGTCTCATCCATCAGCCGGGTTCGTCGCAATGCGGCAGCGGTCCTGAGCCATTGGAATGACGGTGCTAAAGCGTTGCTGGCGGTTCATTCACTGACAGAAGACATCGACGCCCAGGTTCGCCTGCAGGGAATTCTGTGTCTTGCTGACATGGAGCCTTCCGATGAAGCGGGGCAACTGGTGGCCAGGGTTGCTCGTCGCGATAACCTCGACCTGTGGGAAAGCAATGCGGTCACTGCCGCTGCGGCGACTCACGCTGTTTCGTTTCTGAAAGCATTGGAACAGACGGGCGATCTGGACAACGCCCAATCGAGCGACGGAGCGTTGCAAACTTCGGAGATCGTGGCGGAACACATCGCACGGGGGCGCCCGAAGGCGGAAGCAATTCAGTCGCTGCTGGCTGGCCTTGAAAAGGCGTCCCCGCAGTTGACGGAGGTCGTTGTACGAGGTCTCATCGCTGGCTGGCCGCGTGATTTTCGACTCAAATCCAGCGAAGCCATGGAAGCGTCGCTGCTGAAACTGCTCGATCGGGTCCCCGCGGCCTCCAGGGGCAAGCTCCTGCAGCTTGCATCGTTGTGCGGATCGAAGGCTTTGGAATCGCACGCAACGGAAATCGTGACTTCGCTGCTGACGGTGGTGCACGATTCAGACGCTGCGACTCCGGATCGTATCAACGCCGCAAAGGAAGCGGTCGGATTCCAGGCGGAAAATTCCGATGTGCTTAGTGCCGTGCTGGACGCTGTCAATTTGCAGACGACGCCCGAACTGGCTGTTGGGCTGATCGAAGCCGCCGGTGTCAGCACAGCGGATTCCGCGGGCACGCAACTGATGGAACGCACGGCTCAGATGACGCCACAGATGAAAGCCGCCACAGTGCGTGTGCTGCTTGCTCGCCCCGCAACCACAACCGCGCTGCTCACGGCGGTCGAAGCAGGCACGCTGGATATCGGCGACTTGACGCTCGATCAGAAACAGGCATTGCGAGTCCACCCCGACAAGGACATCCGCAAGGTCGCTGAAACTCTAATGGCGGCAGGCGGAGGACTGCCGGATGCCGATCGCGACAAAGTCCTCAAATCGCTGCTGCCAATGTGCGAAGAGAAAGGTGACGCAGTGGTCGGCAAAGCCATGTTTGTCAAGCATTGCTCGCGATGCCACATGCACGGCACCGAAGGCAAGACAATCGGCCCCAATCTGACCGGCATGGCCGTGCATCCAAAGCACGAATTGTTGACTCACATCATCGATCCGAGTCGCAGTGTCGAAGGCAATTTTCGCATCTACACCGTTGTGAAAACGGACGGTCTGGTCATTAACGGGATGATGTCGGGCGAGTCTCGAACGGCCATCACGCTGATCGATGCGGAAGCGAAAGAACACAACATCGCTCGCGAAGATATTGAGGAACTCGTTCGTTCTCGCAAGTCCGTTATGCCCGAAGGCTTCGAGAAGCAGATGACGGCGGAAGAACTGTCGAGTCTGCTCCAGTTCTTAACCGACAAAGGCAAGTATATGCCTGTGTCGCTCGATCGCTATGCCACAGCCATCAGTACGAAAGGACTGTTTGGCGGCGGTGATGACGGCCCCGATCGGATGGTGTTCGGCGACTGGACTCCCAGGATCTTCAAAGACGTTCCGTTCATTCTGACCGATCCTCGCGGCAAGACGGTTCCCAACATCATCCTGCTGAACGGTCCGAATGGCACTCTGCCGCCAACCATGCCCAAATCCGTAGTGCTGCCATGCAATTCGGAAGCAAAAGCCATTCACCTGCTCAGCGGCGTCGGCGGCTGGAGTTTCCCGTTCGATGCGAAAAAGACCGTTTCCATGATCGTTCGACTGCACTACAAAGGTGGCTCAACGGAGGATATTGAACTCATCAACGGAGTACACTTCGCTGACTACATCCGTCGCGTCGATGTGCCCGAATCCGAATTCGCCTACGCGCTCGGTGGCCAGCAGATTCGACGCATCACCGTGACTCCGAAGAAGCATGATTTGATCGAAACCATCGAACTGGTCAAAGGCCCGGATCGCACGGCACCGATCGTGATGGCGGTGACCATCGAACGTATGTAACTCATGGAATGTGCCCGCGACTCAGTGGCGGAATTTGTCGCTGCAGAGTCCTGCGGCACAATGGTGCCTCAATCCTCAATCCTCAACGACCCCAGTTCCGCGCGAAACCAGCAGCCTTGAGCGGAATCCATCAGTCGCACATCGCCATCGTGAAGGCGGGCGAGGTCGCGGGCGATGGAGAGGCCAATTCCGGTGCCGGTCGAAGCACGAAGGTCATTGCTGAGTCTGCTGAACGGGCGAAAGACATTGGCACGCTGGTGAGCAGCGATGCCCGGACCGGCATCGATGACATCCATAGTGACTCGTGATTCTGTTGTCGCACAGCGAACAATCAGTGACTTCCCAGTGGCGGCGTACCGTTCGACGTTGTTGATCAGATTGCCAAGAATCTGTTCGACGAAGTCAGGGTCCAGTTTCAGAGACTTCTCCGAGGTGCCTTCGACCTTGACCGCGATTCCGTGCTCGGTCAGGGACGGTGTGAACCGATCCACGATCTGCCGCACAAGTGCCGCAACATTTGTATCGCATGGACGTGGTTCCAGTGTTTTCCGTTTCTGACGAGCAAATGTCAGGACGTTGCCAATCAGGCGAGTCAGCCGCTGTGCTTCGGAGGTGATCACGGCCAGTCGTTGGCGTGGTCGCGCAGAAACTTCCTGTTCCGCCGCATCCAGGTCCCGTTCCAGCAATTCGGCATACATCCGGATGTTTGTCAGCGGCGTCTTCAGTTCATGTGAAACCTGATTCACAAAACTCATTCTGCTGCGTCGCTTCCCGGATGTCGCGTGCATAGTCGCGGTACAGCAACCATGCCAGCACAACCAGTGTCAGCGTAAATGCCGAAAGGCCGGCTGCCAGCGTCACAATGGCACTGCGACCGGTACCGGCGAGCAGTTGGTCTCCGGGGACAAAGCACTGCATTCTCCAGGACGCCAGCGGTGCGGCCACAGGGACTTCACAGAACGGCACGGCATTCTCTTCGATCTCCGGTCCCCAGTCATACACCGTTTCGGAGGCCGCATTCACCACTCGAAACGATGAGGTGACCTGGTCGACAGACGTTGATCCACTTTCTGTTTCCGGCAGCACAGAAATCACGTCGGAAATCCATCGCGAACGTTCCAGTGACGCACCCACCAGATGTCCGGACGGACGTCGCTGCCAGTAAACCAGATTCAAACCACGATCCCAATACCAGACAAACCAGCCGCTCGATGAAAGAAAACTCGGCGTGCCGACTGCCTGTGACTGAATTTCCGCGAATGGTTCTGCAGCTTGCCGCGACATCGCGAGCCCGGCATTACTGGCGGCATTATCCTGGATCGTTTCAACTGATTGAATCTGTTCGGCTGATAATTGTGCGTCCAACGACGAACCAACTTTTTTCGGCTGCGAAATCGTAGATTCTGGTGACGGAGAAAAATCTCCACGTCTGCCCGTCGCTTCTGCCAGTGCGACCGCATTCTGCAGATCACGTTCTGTAAACATTCTGGCTGCCTGCCGCAGAAAACTCTGTTCAGTCCCGTTGAGTGAACTCCCGGGGTTCGGATACAGCAATTCACCGTTGGGAGTCAGCACAAAGACCTGAGTCACCTGGGGCGTAGAACGAATGAGTTCACGCAACTCTTCGACCGAATACTGATCGATTGCCGTGACTCTTTGAAGTCGTCGTTCGGTGTCGGAAAACTGTCGTTCGATGAGTCGATTGACGTCCTGCAGACGCTGCTCCATCACGCTGCGAAACCGCTGCTCCGTCATCGACTTCTCATCGCGTGCGATACGCAGGCCAAACCATGTGAGCAGCCCGGTTGGCAGCAAAACAATGAGAATGATCAGGATGAGTGAGCGAGATTTCATGGGCAGCGTTTCATGGACGTACGATGAAGGTGCATGTCCATCTTACATAAACGCATGCCAGGTACGGCGCATAAAAATGCCCTTTGGGCGGTAAGCACTGTGCGGGGACAGAACGATGAAGAGAACTGGGGAATGCTGCAAGAAACTGGGTCGACTTCCTGCAGCGAGTGTATTCTTCGTTCAACACTTGCTTTACCGAACCAAAGGGCGGCTGGGTATCAATTACCATATGCACAGACCGTGCCAAAGTATTCGCATTGTATAAGAATCATCCGTGTTGCCTATAAACACAGGCTAATGGCAAAAACTGCCGAAAAACAGCGTCCAGAACAAAACCTCACTTCGGCGCCGAACATCCCCAAGTTGGTTGAAACTTCGGCGCTCAATCCATATATTTGGCCTGACATCAGCGCCGAATGATGCGCCGATGGCGTTTTTTCTGGGCAATCAACAGTGGCATTTTTCTTTTCAGTTTCTCAATCGACAACACGCGACCTGCGGGGAGTGGTGGCCACCCTCACGGGGTTGGTCGTGACATACTGCGTCGCCGTTCTATGGTATGTTGCAACGTTTCCCGACGTTGGTCTCCGGTGTTTGCTTCCAGATGCAAAGCCATTCGAAAATGGAGGAATTGAGATCAGTCAATGGATTGCGGAGCCGGGTGAGAATACGAATCCCACGCCAACGCCTGGCGATCAATTGGTTCGTTTGAACGGTCAGAACATCGGTACTTTTCTGGACTTCGTTTCATCATTGCAAAGCCTCCGTTTTGCCAAAATTCCTCCCGGTGGACAGCTGGCTCCTGGGTCTGATCCCGGCGAATTGAAAGTTCCTCCCTTAGTGGAAGTGTACAGCCGGGATCCCGCGCGCCCTGCTGAGCGGCTGGTCGAAATTATTTATCGAAACACGCATTCGTCGAAACCGATGCTGGAAAACCGGATCTATGTTCCCGTACGTCCGATCGCAGTCAGTGAAGTCTCCATTACGATTTTCTGGTTTGCGTGTCAGTTGTCGATTCTCGCGGTCGCGCTGACATCATATTGGTATCGTCCTTTTGATCTGGTGTCTCAGAATTTCTGCCTGATGTGCTGTGCGTCCATGGGGGCGTTTGTGGCGGGCTTTCATTGGTGGGTTCTGGCTGGCAACCCTTTGCTCAATATTCCCTTTATCGTTTGCGCTGCATCGCTGCCGGCGTTGGTGCTGAATTTCTTTCTGGTGTTTCCTCGTGAATCTGAACTGGTTCGAACTAACCGAACATTCGTCCAGGTCGGGGTTCTGGGGCCGGTGGCGTTTGCAACCTTTCTGCTTGTGATTGTGTATTGGAGCAGCTGGAGCCTGAACGGGAGCACGACAAGTGGTGACTTGAATGTGTTTCAAAAACTTGCAGTCCTGACGCAGATCGTGTTTCGTGGTTCTGCGTCCAGCCTGGTTCTTGTGACCCATGCAACAGAGTTGCTGCATCTGTTGCGATCAACGGTCTATGCATCGATCGGTCTCGCCTGCCTTTATTTTCTGCTCATTGTCTGCAAGCTGGTCCATGCCTGGTTTACAATTGAAGTGCCGCGTGAACGACAGCAGGTGAACACGATCCTGGGGGCGGCTCTGCTTTCCACAATTCCGATCAGCTACACGCTGTACCTCGCATTTTTTCAGAAGATTGAGTTTGCGCTGGGCCGGGCACAGATCCCGATGTTCGTGGCGAGCATGCTCTTCATGGCGGCTTACTCACACGGCATGTTTCGGCACCGGCTGATGCTGGCCGAAGATCCCGAAGATAAGGGTCGTCGATACCTCCTGATGTCCCTGCTGGTTTCCGGCGGTTTCGCCACATTGCTGGCATTTGGGGGTGTGACCGCACATGCTTACAGTTTGCCACTGAATTCATCGACCACGCAACAGATCTCACTGTTTCTGATTCTGCTGCTGGCAGCAGGCATCACGCTCTGGGTGCGAGATGGTCTGCAGACTGTGGTGGATCGCAGCTTCTTCAGCGAAAAGTATCAACTTGACCGCGCGATGCAGCAATTGAATCGGTCGGCTGCGTATTTGACTGAACCGTCCGGGATGGCTGATATTACGCTGAAAACCTGCCAGGACGTCATGGACGCCACGTCTGCCATGATGTTCGTACGAGACGGTCACGGCAGTTTTCGACTGATCGGCACAAAAGCCACGTCTCAAGCGCCCTCGCAGCTGAAACCTGAGCAAGTCCCTGATTTTGTCGCCGGAGAAACAGTGATCCGGCGGATCCCTCAGGCAAACCGTGACGCCATGGAACCTGTCCAGCGATTGCTTCACGATTTGAAATCGGAATTGCTGTGCGTGATGGAAGGCGAAGGTGGTGTGCATGGCGTGATCATCCTGGGGCGTCGTCGATCGGGCGGTGCCTACACGGCAGAAGACATCGCGTTCCTGCATGCCATCGCACAGATGAGCGTTCTGGCTTTGCACAGTTCCCGCGCCAATCAGACAATGGCTCAGCTGGATGCCGAATTGAAAATGAAGATGGATCGGATTGCAGAACAGCAGCGCCAGATGGCGGTGCTGCGCGCAGAACTGACTTCACTTCAACGCGATGCCGGACAGGCACCGGTGGTTGCATCCGAGCAGGATTTTGACCGTGAAGGAATTCGCGGCAGCAGCCTGGCATTACTGACCGTCCTGTCGCAGGTGAAGAAAGTGGCTCGCAGTTCGTCCACCGTACTGATTCGTGGCGAAAGCGGTACGGGAAAGGAACTCCTGGCGCGTGTCATCCATCGTAACAGCGACCGCGCTGCCGAAAACCTGGTTTGCGTCAACTGTGCGGCTTTGTCTTCTTCGTTGCTCGAGAGTGAACTGTTCGGCCATGTCAAAGGCGCCTATACGGGTGCCCATATCGACAAAGCCGGACGTTTCATGGCGGCCGACAAGGGGACGCTGTTTCTGGATGAGATTGGTGATATTTCCGCTGAGACGCAGGTCAAACTGCTCCGCGTGCTGCAGGAACGCTGTTTCGAAGCCGTCGGCAGTGACAAGACGGTTCACGTCGATGTGCGTGTGATTGCAGCGACCAATCGGAACCTGGAAGACATGATTTCTCGCGGTCAGTTCCGAGCGGATCTGTTCTATCGCCTGAATGTTGTGTCTCTGACCCTGCCTCCGCTGCGAGAGCGTCCGGAAGATCTCGCGGAACTGGTGTTCTTCTTCCTCAGCCGGTCAGCGCAAAAGACAAAGAAGCAGATTCGACAGATCGATCCGAATGCACTGGCCGCCATTGAAGCACATGCGTGGCCGGGAAATATTCGTGAACTGGAAAATGTGATTGAACGGGCGGTCGTTCTGGCCGACAGCGATATGATCACGATGACCGACCTTCCGGATGAGTTTCAAACCGGGCACGAACACAAACCACAATTTGCCAGAATTCCAGGCAAAACAACCATCGCCACATCTCCCGCATCAATCGTTCGAAGTGTGTCGCGGAGAATCACGGACGGTGACGGATTGTCTGCCAGCGGCGGCGAAGGTCCATCCACCGATTCTGAAGAGCAACTGCTGCGGGAAGCTCTGCGGACCGCCTCCGGAAATAAAGCGCTGGCCGCTCGCCGCCTGAATTTGCCACGCAGCACATTCTTCAGCAAGTGCCGCAAGTACGGAATCGGATAGGCGTCGCATGGTTCCAACTTGAGCCTGCCTCCAGGAATTCTCGAAACTGCCGGAATCTCACTGTGGAACACACGGACGGTGCCGTGTGGACTTGCTGCGTAAAGTCTGCTGACTGCGAAAACATTCACGAGGGCGGTGCATGTCTTGTTGGAAAAACGTGGCCAGCGGTGGAACAGAACAAAGAGAACCCGCAGAGACGTGATAGGGTTGCCATGTTCTCTCGGGTGTCTGGCATCCGACTTGATTCCCACGACCTTTGACAGCATGTTGAAAAAGGGTGTCAATCTTTTTCAGCGGCTCAATGTCCCACCTCCGAAGATCAGGATTGAATCCGATGAGCAATACCAAGCCGTATCTGTTCGGCGCGGTGCTGGGTGCGTCGGCGATGTACGTCGCGCTTCAGTATCACGTCGTCCATTCGCATGACGGATTCCAGATGGTACCGCGCACGCCTCAGCATTCTGTGGGGCTGGCCTATGCCGATGTCCGAAACTGGTCACCGTCACAGTGGACGGATCGCCCCGAACTGGCCCGCGCTCTGATGGCGCACGGATCGTCGGATCTGATTTCCGAATCCGTTGCAAATTCCCTGGCCGACATTGTGACTGATGAGAATTCAACACTGGACCAACTGCGGTCTTTTTTGGATAAATCAGCACAGGAAGGCGGCACGGGAGACGAGGCCGGTCTGCTGGAAATTCCGGCCTCGACCGGGAAGCCTGCGGACACGGACTCCGAGGCTGACGACGGACTGACGCGGATCCCGTTCCCACAGGATGCCAGGAACACCGTCGTCGCTGATCCGTTTCGAGTGGCTCGAAGCCCGGAAACGGCTGCTGCCGCTGTTGTGCCGAACCCCTCACGCCCTGCCGCTGCGTCGCGGTTTTCAGCGGCAGACGTCATTGATGGGCTGCGGGATGACGTCAACCATCCGGCAGATTCGTTCAGCACGCCAACTCCGCGATCGCCTGCACCAAAGACCGCCTCCGACGCGACCGCATCAGCAAAACCCACGCCGGCTCAACAGGCTCAGGCAACGGAAGCTCGGATTTTTGGCAGCCTCAACTCAACGCCGCAGGCTTCGAATCCTTCCGCATCATCCGACGAAGATTCGATGTTCGAAGAAGTCTCAACACAACTGGAAAACCGTGCCCAGGCCGCATTGATTCGAGCCAGAGAAGCCGCGGCTGGAAAAGCCGCAAGTACTGTGGCCGGCACGCAAAAATCTTCCGAAAGCTATGTACGAAAACGCCTTGAAGGGTCAGCACCGGAAGCCGTCAAGTCGGTTCTCAAGGAAAGTGCAACTGTAAACTCGGCCAAGCCCACAGGAACATTGCTGGACCAGTTCGACCCGTTCCTTGAATAGGGAACATCTGCGCCAATCGGATTCATTGGCACCATTGATCCAGCGTGCACGCATGGAAGTCGAACCGGGTAAAAACCCGATCTTTAGAAAATCCTGGCGTGACAATCGATCCGCCATCACTAGCAGAATCGCATCAAAGTGACAGTTGTTTTTCGACAACCGCTTTGCAAAGTCAGCCCCATCGGATCGTGTTACCTATTCGTGGTGTAACTTCTCATCAAGGTAGATTGCGCACTCGATAGGCGCGGAAAGGTCCGCGTCAGAGGTCGCTGCAGTCGCCGGGAGAGGTTCCTGCCCATGTCTCTGCAAAATTTTGTTCGCCGGACGCGCTTGTTGATTCAACAGGCGCTGTACGAAACGCGCAAGCTGACTCAGAGTGGCTATGAGCGACAGTTGCAGCTGACGCGGCTCGAAGAACGCATGCTGTTCAGCGCGTCAGCGATTGCGCCGGTCGTGGCCCAGATTGCCGAAGTCGGCGGCAGCCTCATGGACTCAGCGGCTCCGGCGGGCGACAGCACCCTGTTTCAGGTTCCAGATCAGCAGTTACTGGATCTGGTCGCCGATTCGGTGCTGCCATCGACGACGGAAAGTGACTCCAGGGCGACTTCGGAGGAACATACTCTGGAGCTCGTCTTTCTGGATTCGTCGATCAGCAACCTGGATCAGATGATGAGCGATTTGCGAGCCGCCGGGGCCACCGATGGTTCACGCACGCTGGAATTTGTGGTCCTTGATTCTCAGAGGGATGGCATCGCCCAGATCACGTCGGCCTTGTTGCGGTCCAACGGCGTGGACGGGCTGCACATTGTGTCTCACGGCGGAACGGGACAGGTGCAACTGGGATCGACCTGGCTGTCGATGAACAATCTCGACACTTATCGAACGGCTATTAGCGCGTGGCAGTATTCGATGTCGGACAAGGCCGACATCCTGTTCTACGGCTGCAACCTTGCGGCATCGGTTGAAGGCCAGCAGTTGCTGCGGGAAATCAGTGCTCTCACAGATTCTGATACGGCTGCCAGCGAAGACCTCACCGGATCCGCCACAAAGGGCGGAGACTGGGATCTGGAATATCAGAATGGAGACGTCGAGACACACGTCGCCTTCTCAGACGAGTTTCAATCGACATGGGACCAGATTCTGGCCACGTACACCGTGACGACGACAGATGACAGCGGCGCCGGATCGCTGCGGCAGGCGATTCTGGATGCGAATGCCAATGCCGGAACTGACACCATCACATTCAATATTGGCTCGGGCGTTCAAACGATCAACCTTCTGAGCAATCTACCGCAGATCACTGGCACCGTCATCCTGGATGCGACTACTCAGTCGGGATACTCCAATGCGCCACTCATCGAGATCAACGGGGCCAGTTACGCTGCCGCATCAGAGTACGGATTCGACCTTGGCGAGAATGCAGATAACTCATTTATTAAAGGCTTCGTAATCAATCGCTTCTCGACGTATGGCATTTACCTGAATGGAGCGGACAACGTAACCATTGCCGGGAACTACATAGGGACTAATGCTGCAGGTACCGCCAGCCAGGCAAACGGCACGGGCATCTACATCCTGGCGGCGTCTTCAGGCAACGTCATCGGTGGCTCCACTTCGACCGAACGCAACGTCATTAGCGGTAACACAACCAACAACATCACGATCCTGGGCGATACCAATGTGATCAAAGGTAACTATGTTGGTACGTCGGCTTCGGGGCTTTCAGGACTCACGTCGCCGACAGGCAGTTCCATTAGAGTAACTTCAGGCATAAACAACACGATTGGAGGATTGAACGCCGGTGAAGGAAACGTCGTTACCAATGGCGGCACTTCAGGGGTGAACATTGCCGGAGGCAGTAATACGAGCGTTTTAGGAAACATTATTGGCATGTCCGCCGACAAGAGCAGCTTTCTAGGCAGTACAAACGATGGGATCAGCGTTTCGTCCGTAACTAGTACCGGCAACGTGTTTCTGCAGAACAGTATTGCTGGTAACGGTGGACTGGCAATTGACTTGACTGATGATGGTGTAACTGCCAATGACTCAAACGATGGCGATTCCGGTGCCAACAATCTGCAGAACTACGCAACACTAACATCGGCCGTGGTTCTGGACCCTTCCACCATGCAGGTAGGGGGAACGTTGAATAGCGCTGCCAGCACCAATTATCGCATTGAATTTTTTAGCAATACAACCGGAGATGTATCCGGTTACGGTGAAGGGCAAACGTATGTTGGATTCGTGAATGTGGTGACAAACGCATCCAACAATGCAACGTTCTCGACCCTATTGTCGGGAAATTTTACGCCGGGATTGGTAATCTCGTCAACCACAACGCGACTAACATCGGGATTGGTGGCAGTCGAAACATCGGAATTTTCTCAGAATATTACCTCTGTATCAGAGAAAGGCCTGTGGTTGTCGACAGCCGCCGGTGCGACGACATCAGCCGGTACTGGAACATTGTCCATGACCGATGGCCTCATTGGCCGGCTGTCGGATCCAAACCTCATGCTTGGCTCGGGAACATCCAACGGTTTGTTCACAAAGGCTTTTGATATCGATAATTTTACCGCCGATGGCAACGCCGATGTCAATGGGATGCACTGGGTCTCGTCTACCGTAACAGTCGGTACGACCAACGCCATTATTCTCCAACGCGGCGATATTTTGCTTACGACGGGCGGCAGCGAAACACTGGGTGGCGTCGCGGTTACCACGACCAACATTGTCGCGTTCCGGCCGACGACCGCCGGAAACTATTCATCAGGGACGTTCTTTGTTGTCTTGAAAAACCCAGGAGGAACCGGCAACAACCTGCGAGAATTTGCGCTCGTCGAAACCGCCATGACGGTAGGTGGCACGACGCTTCAAGCTGGCGATTTCTTACTCGTACTCGGGAGTGCCACGTACGATAAAGACGTTTCGCAATTTCAAGGGACGACGATGGCGACGGCGAATACCGGCGGAAATCTGTCCAATTTTGTAGACGGTTCAGCGGCTGGAGTCGGTTTTGCACAGAAAATCTACTCGTTAGATCTTGTTCAACAAAACACAACCGTAGGTGGAGTGAGCCTCACCCAAGGGCAGTTGCTGGTGGGACTTAACGGTTCAGATTTAGTCGGAACCAATAACCTCTCAGTGACGGCGTATGACCTATTCTCGCTTTCGCTTACTGCCACCGGCGCCAGTTCGAGTGGCTCTACGACGATGTTCTTGCGAGGATCCGACGTCGGAATGTCGGCAGCAGGCGAGGAATACGACGCGTTCGCGCTAGTGGATGCCTACAATGATGCGCCCGTCTTGGCCGACACGGCATTGAGCATCACCGTCGCTGAAGATGCAGGTGTACCATCTGGTGTCGTGGGATCGCTCCTCAGCAATTTCACGGGTGGAATCTCGGATGTCGATAGCGGGGCCGTCAAAGGCATCGCCATCACCGCTAGCAACGAAACCAATGGCGTTTGGTATTACACCACCAATGGTGGTACAAATTGGACCGCCATTGGCAGCGTCAATTCAGGTTCATCGCTGCTGCTTGCGGACAACGCCAATACGCGACTGTATTTTGCGCCTGGTCTCAATTACAACGGCACATCGACTGCGGCATTGACCATTCGCGCCTGGGATCAATCGAACGGCACGGCCGGAACGAAAGTCAGCACGTCCACCACTGGTAACTTGACCGCCTTCTCGACCGCTACCGACGTGATCGACGTGACCGTTACCGCAGTCAATGATGCTCCGACGGCCTCGAACCTGAACTCGGCCGAGACTTACACCGAAGACACGGCGCTGAACCTGACCGACATCGTGGTGGGCGACGTCGACAACGCCAGCGTGACAGCCACCCTGACGCTTTCGAACACGGCGGCGGGCAGTTTGAACACTGGAACCTCCGGCGCCGTGACCTCCACGTACAACGCCGGAACCGGAGTCTGGTCCGCCAGCGGAGCGATCGCCGACGTCAACACGCTGCTCGCGGCACTGACCTTCACGCCCGCCGCGAACTTCAACAGCAATTTCACGATCGCCACCAGCGTCAGCGACGGCAGCCTGAGTGTCACCGGCAGCAAGGCCATGTCCGGCACCGCGATCAACGATGCCCCGACTCTGAGTGCAGGAACTGGATTCTCCGGTATCAACGAAGACGATGTGACAAACACGGGCATGCTGGTCTCTGCTTTTGCAAGTTTGTCCGGAGATGTGGATGCCGGTGCCTTGCAGGGCATCGCAGTCTACTCCGTTGACAATACCAACGGAACCTGGCAATACACGCTCGATGGCACGAACTGGATTGCCATCGGCAACGTCTCGACCAGCAGTGCCCGGCTGTTGCCCTCCGATGCTGTGTCCCGCATCCGCTTCGTCCCAAATGCGGACTGGAACGGTGCCACCGGCGTGACCTCCATGAAGGCCTGGGATCAAACGAGCGGGACAGCCGGGAGTCTGGCTGATGTGACTGTCACGGGAGGAAGTACGGCCTTCAGTGTGGGAAACGCTGGCGGCAACATCGTCGCGTTTGATCCAGCGAACGGCAAAATTCTGTGGC
>JBBJME010000158.1:0-16357 GCA_037719765.1 Planctomycetaceae bacterium | reverse complement strand
GCCAGCTATTCTGCCAGAAACTCAAATCGATGGCGAAACCACTCGCGACGATGTCCGTAGTTCTTTCCGGTGACAGGATCGTCCCCGCAAAGAAACCCTCGACGCACGCCACGATTGATGCAATGCACAACGCAAACCTCATCCTCCGGACAACTTTGCGTTCCGACTCACACGCCCCATCACGCAACTCCAGTCTCAGCAAAATCAAACCAAGTTGGTGCCGTTTACACAAACTGACCGGACTCTCAACGACCGACGGGTGGCACCGGTGATTGCACCGGTGGCACTGGTGATTGAACATCTGATTGAACGACGTGGAAAATCACTGGTCATCAACGCAATCGGGTACTCAGAACGTTCGGATTTGCATAGAATGCTCCGTGTGTCCTATTCATGTGTTTCGTTTCCGATCTGTCCTGTTGCGATGCTGCACAATGAAAATCATCATCACCGACCTGACAAGGTTCAAAAAGGAAGACACTGTCTGCACGGCTGGTGTCGCAGAAGACGGCACTGTGATTCGACCAATGCCGTACCTCAGTTCAGCGAGATGCCGAGAACTCGACATTCACCCCGGCGGGATTCTCGAAGGTGACTTCAGGTCAAAGCAGGCGACCGCTCCTCACATCGAAGACGCCACATTCAACACAGTAACGTTCAATGGTGCTTGCTCGAAAGCCGATTTTCGCGGAGCACTGGAAGCCACACTCTATCCCAATATGGCCGAAGGGTTTGGAGTCGAGGTCAAACGCGGCCAGAAATGTATTCCCGTCGCGAGCAAGCCTGTGCGGTCTCTCATCACCATCAAAGTGAACCCTCGGAGTTTTTCCGTCGTCCAAAATGATTACGATCCCAGCAAACTGAAGGCCCACTTTTCAGATGGTCTTGGCACAGAATTATCGTTCGTCGGTGTGACCGATCGCGGATTCTACGATTATGCTCAGGCGCATCCTGACGACTCTCGCAAGATTGCAGAAATCGGCCATTTCATCCATTCGCAGGACGAGTTGTATTTGAGGCTGGGACTCAGTCGACCGTACGAGGCACCTGATGGACGAAACGGCTACTGGATTCAGTTGAACGGAATCTACACGTTTCCAAAGTACTTGAAGTACATTCGCTGTTACGAATAGGATGTGTGTCGGGTCGGAACGAACATGAGCAAACAGAAACTCTTTACCATCGGTCATTCCAATCGAAGCCTCGATGAATTCGTCGAATTGCTACGCTCACATGACGTCACCGCGATCGCGGATGTGCGGTCGCAGCCATATAGTCGACATACCGCTCACTTCAATCGCGAGAACCTGAAAGCGGCTCTGAGTGAGATCGGTATTGAGTATGTCTTCATGGGTGAGGACCTGGGAGCGCGTCGCAGCGAATCCTGTTGCTACGTCGATGGTCAGGCGAAGTATGCACTGATTGAAGCGACTCCACTGTTTCAGTCGGGATTGGAGCGAATTCGCAAAGGCGTCTCGAAATATCGCATCGCTCTGATGTGTGCCGAAAAAGACCCCGTCACCTGCCATCGATCAATTTTGGTGGCCAAGGCACTCCGCGATGACTGTGACATCCAGCATATCGTCTCAGCCGAAAATCTGGAATCACACGAACATGCAGAGCAGAGGTTACTGCGGATTTGGAAAATGGATGGACGCGACTTGTTTCAGGAAGCCGAAGAACTTCTAGATGATGCGTACCGAAAACAGGCCGAGGAGATTGCTTACGTCGAAAAAGATTTTGCGAATGCACGGGACGCCGGTGAAGCTGATGATTGAGACATTCACGATTGGATTCACGAAAAAGTCTGCGGAACATTTCTTCACGAAGCTTCAAAAGGCCGGAGTGAAGCGACTACTGGACGTTCGCCTCAATAACAGTTCACAACTTGCAGGCTTCGCCAAGCGTGATGATCTGCAATTTTTCCTGAAGGCACTTGGCGGCATCGAATACGAATACGTTGCCGAGCTTGCGCCGACGAAGGACATTCTGGACACATACAAGAAATACGGAGGCGACTGGATTGTCTACGAGCGCGAGTTTCTGGAACTCATGGCGAAGCGTTCGATCGAAACGCAGCTCACAAAATCAATGTTCGATGGCAGTTGCTTACTTTGCAGTGAACATCTGCCAAAGCTTTGCCATCGGCGTTTGGTTGTCGAGTATCTTGATCGGCATTGGGACGGAGTCAAAGCAATACACATCACTTAGAGATCGACCGATTCGGAAGAGGCGTCCGTTGCGGCTTCCATCAACACAGGCAACGTGATGGACACCCGCAAAACCATCGGCACCACGGCCACAATGACAAACCGAACCAAACAGGGAAGGCGCAAAATCCAAGTGAACTGCTCCTCGGGTTCTGAACAAGCAGACATACTGCGCGGGATAGAGGCGTCGACTAAAACAACGTGATCCGCGTCCACCCAGTGGCCCGAGATTTCTCGTTGCATCGAACTGGTCTGAATAATCATTCAGGGGGATCGAGTTTGACATGTGCAGCGTGCCGGTAGCCCTCGCGGAAAAATAGTGCATGGTACTTTTCGAGTTGTTTCATGCGATCCGCAGCTCGTTTCGCTTGATCTGACGTAGTGATGTTTTTTGAAAGGATAGTCGCATCTTGATCGGTCATCCGCAGCAAAAGATAGCTCGCCACGTTGGAAAACAACGCGGTGTCGAAGTCTTTGGCTGATTGGGACGCGAGAATTAGCGAGATGCCAAACTTGCGACATTCGGCGGCTAGTTTGGGTAGTAGTTTCATTTTGCTGGCGCGATGCGCTTCGTCGAAAATCACCGCGTGCGTGATTCGGCTCTGAACACCACGCCGGAACATCTCCTTGTAGATGTTGTAAAGCGAGAGCATCGCGACGGCACGCTGAACCATTCGTTTTGCGTGGCGTGAATTTGAAGCACGAGCGGCGATTCGCTTTCGAGCAGGCTTCGGACATCGCCAGAGTTCGCAAAAATATCGTAGTCATCCAGTTCGTCCAGCCGGGCAAGTAAGTTCTTTTCGGGTTTAGGATCGCTTTTCAAGAGCGAGTAGAAATCGCGAAACTCAGGAATTGTCGGTGATTCGCTGTCGCCACCCCAACCGTGTCGAACATACGATTCACGAATCGCACTTCGCAAACGTTCCAATTGAATATCACCGAGGTCAGGAAACATTGCAGCGAAGACGTCGCGCAACATGCCCGCGCTATCGACATGAGCTGTTCGCGATACGACGTCCAAGTGCATTGGGTTGAAGCCGAGTTGTTGATGATCGAGAAGCTGCACGTCAGCAAGTTTTTCCGACAAACGCTCGTCGATATCCGGATGGTACGAGAAAACAATCGGCGTAATCGAATGGGCTTTTAACTGCTGGCAGATATTCATCACCGCTTCTGTCTTTCCCATCCCAGGAAACCCAACAATCATCAAGTGCGGGTTCGCGGAACTCGAAACAGACCACTCAACCGGTTCACCGCTTGACTTGTCGACACCGAATCGGATCATTGCGACTCTGTTTCCACCAACATTTCCGGCCGATGATTCGCTTTCCGGTTGCGTTGGTTTAGTTTCATCAATCGGTTTGTCCGGCGTGGCATTGGACAAATCATGGCTATTGGCGGATGTATCATCCTCGCTCTCTAACTTGGACACGTTCGGTCCGATTGGCCTCGGCGTTCGTTGAACCCCAACGGCCAAGTCGGGCATTGTTGTCGCTCCGAACAAGATTGTTTTCGTGGGTGCTCCCGAGTCGGAAATTTTGACAGGATCGCTGTTAGTGAATTCAGGACAAAAGATGTAGCCACGACAGTGATCCGCTGGCTCAGTCAATTTATAATTGATCCCTTCTGTCATCAGCCGATCCAACTGCTGACGAAAGCGCTCGTACTGCGACGCATCAAGATGATGACGATACGCCTTTTCAAGATAGAACCGAAGTGCTCGAACCAAGCGGCTGCGACGAATCGCCAAGAGCGGCTCGGCTACCTTTCCATCGAAATACCAATCCAACCAAGCTTCGCGATGGAGTTGCGTTTGATCGTCGATGAGCTGAACCAATTCCGGCGAACGCGCGGCACGCAGGTTTCGACGATACTTCACTTCCACAAACGTAAACGACATTCCGCCGCGAGAAGGAAGGGAAACATAAATCAAGTCGGATCGAACCTTGGGAGCCGGTTCCGTACTGGCATCAATTCCGTTTGCCGATTTCTCCTTGGGAGCCAAGTCAGGAATGTCATCGACCGGTACAAAGAAACCTTTACGCAACGACATCCAGTCTGTACTGTCCTCCTGAGCATTTTCACAGTGAGAATGAACAAGTGCTAGTGCAATCAATTCGCTACTTGTGCTACCAAGACTGGTCAGACGCATTGCCAATCGCCCGCTGAGCGCCTTCAAGTGACGGACGAGGAACTCGCAATTGCGCCGGCTCGCACTCAGACTCATTTGCTCCAACATCTCGTCCAGCAACTCGCGAATCTCATCCGTCTGCGTCGTCGATGTAATCATTTGCAGACTGCCGAGATCATCCCGTTCCGGCACACAGTCGATCACATAAGTTTCGTAGATTCTGGGTTCGTCCTTCGGAGCATCGAAAAACTCAATGCCCGCGTTGCGATCGACCGTGATGACCCAATCGGAAAGCTGATGCACGATACGAAGCATGTCTTGCTGCTCAGCAGTTAAACTTGTGCGCAAGACCGGCCAGTCATTCTCACCTTTTCCCGCAAAGCGACAAACGCAACGCAACACGGATTTGTTCAACTTGACAAGTCGCTCTGACATCACCCGGCCTGCCGGATGCTTTTCACCATCGGCTTCCGCCGGCAACCAACTCAACCACTCCGCCGATGGTAGAAACGTGAACGACCGCTGGATATTCGCCACCAGTCCATAGACATGCAGCGGAGCCGAAGAGGCCAACTGTTCCAGCGGCAGGAAGTCCACTCGCGTGTCGAAACTGTCAAAGGCGATCGCCATGTGGGCTGACGATTGAGGCAAAACAGTATTCTTCTTAGCCCAGCGAAGTTGTGGCAGTGTGACGCCGCCACCACTGGACTGACTCTCCAACATCCAACGGTCGCTGTCGGAGATACCGGCCGCACCAGTTCGATGCCGCTCAACCAAGTCCACAAGGAAATTGCCAGTAATATCGGAATTTGGTTCCGCTGGAAACATCTCCAGATTGAATCGAACCGATGATGGACCATCCTCCGGTTTATCCATAGCCTTAAGGGCCGTACCCAAGGCTCGCGCAACGGTACACCCATCGCCCGGTCGTAAAGCATGAAGCAAAACCGCACCGCCAGACGATTCTCCCAAGTCATGGAACTGAATGTAGCGGGAAACTTCTCTCGCCAATGATTCGCTCACCTGAATGCCCATCGAACTGACGCCGGGATCATGTTCGTTCAGCCCGAGTGAGCGCATCAGCATTGCCACTGCGGATTTCGGTTCAGCATCTTGGTCCCGAACCATCGCCGTGGCAAAAAACGAAAGCGTATCGGCATAGACAAAGTTTTCCCCGGCGACCAGCCCCGGCAAGATGGACGGAAAATGTGCAGCCTGTAGACCACTCACCGCATCGCGGATTCGCGTTGGTGACAATTCCGATGCAAATCGCAAATGCCGCACAAGTTGATCGTAAGCGACGTGCCAAGCAACTCGCATCGGATGACTTGGCAACACAATCAGCCCAATCGTTTCCCCAGATAGCGACTGCACCTCGACCGTATCAGTCAAGGCAACTTCGGGCGGACCAACATCGAGCACAGACAGCCAAGCGTTGACATAGTCATCCGCTTTCTTGATGTTGCCACCATAGACACTACCCCAGAATCCACCACGCGCGCCAAGTTCTTTTTGCAACGCTGCAGACGCTTTAATTGCACGTTCCCAATCCGCTTCCGGCGTCTGGCCGGAACTGAACGGATGGAAGACAGGGTCAGCAACTCGCTGCCCATCTTCGCGAACTTGAACAGACCAACGCCCCAAAGTCGTTTGCTCCGGCTGCATTCGCTCGATCACGTCGATCAATGCCGGACGCTGCACCTTGAAACTCTTTTTCGAAGTTGTCGAGCGAAAGGCAACGAAGTTTTTACCCGAGTTGACTTCAAAGCAATCGGAATCATTCACGTCCTTGTCGAATTGTTCGGCGTCCGAGATATGGACTGCACCGTCCATCATGCAGCGTTCGAACTTAGTTGTGTTCGATGTTGTTTCACCGGTGGCTTCTCCATACTGAATCAGGAACTCCTCTGACTCGTTTTCCCCGTCACCATAGATGTCCGCATCGAACGTCCCGATGACTGACACCACAACATGGGCCTCGTGCAGAGAGTCTTCCAATATCCCTTCAAAGTCCTCAGTGGTCAGCTTCACAGTTTGATACTGCGAACCCTTTCGCACCGCGTGCGAAACATGCCGATAAGCTAACTCGTCATTTTGGGACATCACACTGACCCGATACTCGACGCTCCCTTTAGTTGGACAGCGCCACTTTGTTGTTTTGAGCCTGTAAAAGGCGGGGTTTTGAATTACGAGGTTTGGATGCAGGATTTGATTTTATCAACATCGATTCCAAGTGTCAGGTACAGCTTTCTGCGCGTCTTGGTGTGGGATGTTTTCGCTTGGGCGTTTCGGTGCTGGTAGTAGTGTTGTTTGTTGAGTTCTTTCTGGAACGCCTCGTCTGGATGGGCGGGTCTTTGATGGAATTGGAGCCAGCAGTTCAGGCTGCGGCGAACCTGTTCCACGGTCAATTTTCTCGTCCCGCCTTTGTCGAGGCTCTGACGAATACGGCTGCATAATAGAAAACTCAACGCGGTCACATGCAGATGGCGATGAATACACCTCCAGCCGCGGACTTCAAGATGATCCAGGCCCAGTTCTTCTTTGCTGATTCGTAACTCCGCTTCAATCGCCCAGCGACCAAACGCGACGCGAAGTAAACAACGCAACGTCACGCCATCTTCACCCACGACCTTGTTGCACAAAAAAATTTTGTTTCGTTCGTGCGGACACTTCGCGCCACGATCAGAGTGCAGCGTGTGCTCGGAAGGCCGATGCTGGTCTGACGCCACACGGTCAGATGTTTGATCTTCCAGACTTCTGGTCCTTTGTCAGTGTCTTTGATCACGTACTTTTGCCATGTCTGCATCAGAAATTTGTGGGAGTGATTCAGCAGACTGTAAACCTCGCGAGGCGGCTGATTATCGGCAACACGTGGTGTCTTCTTCGGTTGGCCAGGTCCTGTATGTTCTTCGTGTCTGATGACATCCGGCTTCGACGTCCAGACACGTGTATTGTTGGGAATTTCGCACACGAACCGCTGTTCTTTGAAATCGAGCGCATCCAGAAATTTGCTGTCACGGCCATACAATTCGTCAAACGTCGTAAGCGTCCGGGGAATCCATTCTTGCCAGGGTCGGTAGTCTTGGGGCCGGTGTAATTCCGGTCTCTGGACTTTTTCTGGCGAGGTGAGGTATGAGCGAGCGGGAGCAGGTTTGGCGTGAGCGGATTGAGTGGCAGCAGTGGTCGGGGCTGACGGTGGCCGAGTGCTGCGAAGAGGCGGGCGTTTCGGTAGCCTCATTTTATCGGTGGAAGAAACTGCTGACGGAGCCGCAAGGTTCTCGGCGACCACGATCGACGAGAAAATCGACGCAACGAACGGAAGTGCTGGCGTCAGGTCCCAAGAAGCGAACGTCTCAGTTTGTGCCGATTGCCCTGCGAGATTCTTCGGCGAGTCCCGGTCCTCCACAGAGCATCGCATCAGACCATGGCATCGCATCGAACCATGGCAACAGCATGAGGCTCGAACTGCCCAACGGGGTGGTAATTCATGTGGCTGGCGATCTGGATGGTCAGCGGCTGGGCGATGTGATCATCGCGGCCGGTCAGATCCACAGCGTTCTCCCCGGCGTGACAGCGCATGGTCTGCTGAAGCGCGAGGTGCTGTCATGCTGAGTCTGCCTTCCCGCACAAAAATGTTTCTCTGCATCCATCCGGTGGATATGCGGAAGAGCTTCGACGGACTGACCGGAATTGTGAAGGAAGAATTCCGTCAGGATCCGATCAACGGCCTTCTGTTTCTGTTCGTCAACAAGCGTCGTGATCGCATGAAAGCCATTTTCTGGGACGACGATGGATTTGTCATCTGGTACAAGCGGTTGGAGGCCGGGACATGGCAGCTTCCCATCGTGCCGGCATCACTGACGGCAGGCGTGACAACGCTTGAACTGGAAGCTCACGAACTGGCGATGATCCTGCGCGGGATTGACCTGAAGTCGGCGCGGCGACGAGCGCGATATCAGCAACCAGTCGCTGTCTGAATCACGTCAGCACGATCACAGGATGTTCCTGAACGGGCCACTCTTCATAATCGAAGGGTGGCCCGTTCTTCGTTGCTGAAGCCAGAAAACAGAAACTGAAAAATCTATCAGAATATTGTTGCGATTGACCTGGATTCACTGCGCATCATGCGCTACATAGTCGGCCCGCCGAGTGTGATGTTGTGAATGATCTCAGACGAGTTTATCGCGCACTTCACCCGGCCAGTGTGTTGTTCGTTTTGTATGTTCTCATGTGGCTGTGCTGCGACTCATGACGGAATCACTTTCCTTTCCCGGCGACCTTGCAGAGTGCCATCGATTGATGGCACAGCAGCAGGATTTGTTCGCCGTGATGGAACAGCGAGCGAGCGAATATCAACAGCAGCACACCGAACAGCAGCGGCGATACAGTGAGATGGAACAGCGGCGAGCCGATCTCGAGCAGGTGCTGGATCGCACCGCAAAGGATCTCGATCAGCTTCGCGAAGAGCATCAAAAAGCGATCGACGAACTGCGATTGTTTCGCCGCTGGGTGTACGGTTCGCGGCGTGAACGGCACGTTGCCGACGCAAAGCAGCAGCATCTGTTTGACATGGGCGCGTTGTTCGCCGAGCCCGAGCCTTCCGCCGAGCAATCCCCGGCCGACAGTGAAGTTCCTGCCAGTGCCGAAGATGCCGCGCGGGCTGCGGCTGCTCAGGAGAAAGCTGCACGTCGTCGAAAGAAGCGTGCCGATCGAAAGTTGTGTCTGGATGCGTTGCCGCAGATCGAGCATCATCACGATGTGTCGCCGGAAGAGAAGATCTGCGGTGTTTGTGAGCGCGACAAAACGTGCATCGGCGAAGAGATCAGCCGGGTGCTGGAGTTTGTGCCCGGACAACTCGAAGTTCACAACCACCATCTGAAGAAATACGCCTGCACCTGCGGTCAATGCGGAGTCACGACGGCACCGGTCCCATTGAAGCCGATCGAGAAGTGCATCGCAGGACCCGGCCTGTTGTCCTCTTTGATTGTCAGCAAGACCGGCGATCATCTGCCGACGTATCGCAGCGAAGATATTCTCGTGCGACACGGGCTGCACATTCCTCGATCAACATTGTGTGACTGGATGCATCGCAGTGCCATGCTGCTGCTGCCGTTTGCGGCATTTATCACCATCCGAATTCTGAAGCAGAATGTACTCTGGACCGACGACACTCCGGTGATGTTCTTCGATCGCAATGGAAAACCGGTGCAGACGAAGAAAGGAGAATCGTCGCTTCGCCGCGGTCGCTTCTGGCCATACATCGCACGCGGCGATTCGCCGTACACGGTGTTCGATTTCACGATCAGTCGAGATCGCGATGGACCGATGTCGATGCTCACCGGCTGGTCCGGTTATCTGCAGGCCGATGCCTACAGTGGCTACGATCCCGTGATTCATCAGAGCAACGGACTTATCATTGAAGTCGCGTGCTGGACTCACGCGCGCCGATACTTCGAGCAGGCTCTGCCGAATGACAGCAAGGTGTCGGGTCTGGTGCTCGAATGGGTTCGGCAGTTGTACGATATTGAAGATCGCGCGCTGCTGATGTCGGATGACGAACGTCTGGCGCTACGCCAGTCAGAATCCGTTCCGATCCTGCGGCGAATGGGTGCATGGCTGAAGATCGATGATGATGGTGTATTTTCGAAGAACGTTCTACCGGATGGCGTGTTGCCGAAGTCATCCACGGGCAAGGCCGTGCGATATCTCCTGAACAACTGGAAGGCGTTGAATGTCTTTACGAGCAATGGCCGTCTGACGATTGACAACAACCTGAGCGAGCGCACAGTCCGTGCTCTTGCTATCGGTCGCAAGAACTGGCAATTCATCGGCAGTGAACCGGCTGGTTATCGCATGGCGGTCCTGTTCACGATCATGGCGAACGCAAAGCGACATCACCTTGAGCCGTTTGCGTATGTGCGTGATCTTCTGGTGAAGATGTCATCTTTGTGCGCCGCATGCGGAGTCGATGTACCGGACTTCACGGATGCATCAAATCTCACCGGGACCGAGTTTCATGCACTCGGAATGTCCCTGGCCAATCAACTGCCCGAAGAAGCCCTGACCGCGCTGCTGCCGGATCAATGGGCTGCAGCGAATCCAAAACAAGTTCTGGTGCATCGAATCGAAGAAGCACGCCAGGTGGCCAACCGCAAACGCGACGATCGCCAAAAACGCCGCGAAAAAATCGCAGCAGCTGACCTCCGCCCCGCCGACGGCCCTCGCAACTGAACGCGGCCCGAACAAATGGGTTCCCCGGACGCTTACGAACCGACCGACAGTCCCAACTGACCATTGTCGAGGAGCGTGGGGGTCACCGTTTTCAGTGGTTCCCAGCGATCCAGTGAATGTTCCTGCAGCGTGCTGCAGTACTGATAGAGCTGATCAAAGGAATCGAACGTCTCATCAGGCGCTCGAGAAAACAATTCGCGGGAAGCCCGCACAAGATTGGTCATGAAATGATCTCCAAACAGGAACAGGGAAACAGAAAAACCTCAGTAAAAACCGAATGTTGCACCACCGGTACTCACGCACGCCCGTTCCGTATCGGAGCGTCCATGAGTGCCGATGTGAGTTCTTCTACCCGTACCTGAATGTCAAAGATCGTGTATCACATGTGTTGTGAAATGTCGCCTGGAAAATGTGCTCAAAAAAGTGCCGACCCCGTGAAGAAAGTTTTCAGGCAACCAATCTGTGGCTGTCACTTGCTTTGAGTGAGGGGGTTCACGGCTGACTGATCCTGCCTTCGTCGGCTGGCATCCATTGGGGCTCGCCACGCCGGGGGCCCCCGATGGATGCCAGCTGATGAAGGCTGCGTAAGCCGATAACTCGCACTAAATGCTGGCCGACTGGCTCCAGCAACCTGCCGCTCCTGCTGACTCACCCATCCGTCCGCCAGCCTTCGTTCAATCTGCCTTTGTTGACGGCTTTCCGGCGGGGCTCTGAGCGTCACCGAACTCCGCTACTTCAGACTGGAAACACCGAAATCGAAACGGCGGCGTTGGCGAAACAGTCTGTGCTGGTTCCGAGTTGCGATGCCGGATGACAAATGGTCGAGAGGCCGCTGGATTCGTTTACCCGTTCAATCCATCGCAGTTGAAACGGGCCAATGTGAGGTGGATTACAGAGCTGTTCTGAGAATTTGAGTATTCTTGAGAACGTCTGTAAACGTCGCTGAGCCTCTGAATGCATGGCCCATACTGGGTAACGTGTGAGCAAGAAAAGCGTGGAGTGTGAGTTGGCACACACGGATGGCTTCATTTGAATACCGATGATTTGGAATGTGAGAATGGCACACAGCTTTCTTTCCCTACCGATTTTCTACATGGACAAATTCAATGGCATGGAAGCAAGACAAGAAAATCGCAGGCGTACTTTTTATAGTTTCGGTCGTTGCCGGGTGTGCGCAGCATCGACAGCTGCTGAAGGGAACTGGACTTTCTGCAGCGTGTTCTACTGGGGCATGTGCTGACGGGCGCTGGGAAACGGCTGCGGCGTCGAAGCGAATGACGCAGGTGATCAGCGAAGCGGAAGGTACATCGTGGGATGCATTAACAGACGATCACACACCGAATTCTCCGACTGGCAACAGTTCGCGAATTCGACGAGAAGAATCAGGGTATTCAGAAAGATCGTTTCCTCAATCGGCAGGGTCAGGCAGTCGCGGAGCGACTTCAATGCCAGCCAGTTCCGGCGGATCAGGATCTCGATAAAGTCCACAACTTGCTCAACCAGCGATACGACAGGTTCTGGAGAATCAATAATCCACCAGTTCTCCAGCACGCAAAAATAACTTGATGAGGACCTCGGCATGATTGCTGCAAATCCAGAAGCATCGTCTGCTCATTCTGGCGTGGACCTGGGGCTCGAGGGTGTTTGGGTTGTTATCCCGGTGCGCAACGAAGAATCATCCCTGCCGCTTGTGCTGCAGGACTTGCCATGTGTCGGGCGCGTGATCGTGGCCGACAATGGCTCAACGGATGGGTCTGCGGGCGTTGCTCGAAAGCGTGGTGCTACTGTGGTGACCGAACCGCAAGCGGGATACGGGAAAGCGTGTCTGGCAGGACTCGCCGAAGTGCGACGACTTATGAGTACCGAGCGACGCGAACCGGCAATCATCGTTTTCCTGGATGGAGACTACAGCGACTATCCGGAGTATCTGAATTCGCTGTCGCAGCCGATTTTTGAAGGAACACACGACTTCGTGCTGGGTTCTCGTCTGCTGGGAGAACGCGAACCCGGCGCGATGCCGCCTCAGAGTATTTACGGTAACAAGCTGGCCTGTTTTCTGATGTGGCTGTTCTGGCGAGTTCGCTATACAGACCTCGGGCCGTTTCGAGCGATTTCGTATGACTGCCTGAATTCGCTGCAGATGGAAGACCAGAACTTTGGCTGGACCGTCGAGATGCAGATCAAGGCGGCGATTGCCGGTTTAAAGACTCTTGAGATTCCTGTTCCGTACCGCAAACGAGTTGGAGTAAGCAAAATCAGCGGGACGGTCTCCGGAACATTTCGAGCGGGTTACAAGATTCTGTGGACAATTGGAAAATATGCGTGGCTCATGCGGAAATGGCGACCTTCAGCGTCACGAGGGGACGCAGCCAGCCTGGCGTCTCACACGTAAAACTGCGTATTCTTCCGGGGTTGTTGAACAAATCACTTCAGATTGTGAGCAGCATCACAGACCTGAGTGAGGCGTTCGACCAGAATCCCCGTCACAGAAAAGGAAGTCCGCTGAAGGGCTGGACTGAATACTTCATTCTTTCAAGGAAGCAAAACGTGCAGGATTCGACCGCGACTCTTTCTGATTCTCCTGAAGCATCTGTTTACGAACGTTATGCCGCAGCATCGCAGCAGGTGGAACCTGCTTTGTGTTGTCCGGTACAATATGCCGGCCAGTATTTGAAAGTGATTCCTCAGGAAGTCATTGACAAAGACTACGGTTGCGGCGACCCCAGCGTGTACGTCAACGAAGGCGATACGGTGCTGGATCTTGGTTCAGGCGCTGGGAAGTTGTGCTACATCATGGCCCAGGTTGTCGGCCAAAGTGGCAATGTGATTGGAGTCGACTGCAACACCGAGATGCTGCAACTGGCTCGCAAACATCGACAGACCGTCGCACGCAACATTGGATACTCGAATGTTGATTTTCGCTACGGCATGATTCAGGACCTGCAACTGGATCTTGAACTGTTGAGTCAACGCCTGACCGATCAGCCGGTCCACAACGCGGCGGGATGGCTGGCCAGTCGTTACATTGAAGCTCAGTTGCGATCCGAGCAGCCGCTCATCGAAAGCGACTCGATCGACTGCGTGGTCTCGAACTGCGTGCTGAATCTTGTGCGTCAGCAGGATCGACATCAGTTGTTTGCTGAAATCTTTCGAGTGCTGAATAAGGGCGGGCGAGCTGTCATCAGCGATATTGTGAGTGACGAAACCGTGCCCGAGCACATGCAGAAGGATGGGTACCTTTGGTCCGGCTGTCTTTCCGGCGCATTTCGGGAAGACATGTTTCTGCAGGCATTCGCCGACGCGAGCTTTCACGGGATCGAAATTGCGAAACGGCAGTCTGAGCCCTGGCAGACGATCGAAGGAATCGAGTTCCGTTCCATGACAGTCATCGCATGGAAAGGGAAGCAGGGGCCGTGTCTGGAACGCAATCAGGCGTTGCTTTATAAAGGTCCGTTTCGCAAAGTGGAAGACGATGACGGTCATGTGTTTGTACGCGGGCAGAGAATGGCAGTGTGCGACAAGACATTTCAACTGCTGCAGAAGCCGCCCTACGAGGGCGTTTTCGAACCAATTGAGCCACTTCAAAGCATTCCGCTGGAAGATGCGGTTCCGTTCGATTGTCGGCGGCAGAAAATTCGACACGCCCGCGAAACAACAGGGGCAGAGTACGACCTGACGTCTGAGGCCAGTTCAGACAGCTGCGATGGCAGCACTCCCTGTTGCTAGTGATCCGGCCAGGTTGGGTTTACTAATCCGAGGTCACCGCGAATCACAATCAGGGGACTGACGTCTCCGGATACTGCGTTTCATCGCGGATCGCATTTGCATAGTTGTTAAACTCGAAGTGGACTGGCCAACTAGACTTTGTCCCAAAAGGAATAAAACATGTCAGTACTTACGCTATTGCGCGAAGGAAATCCGTTGGCCGATGTTGGTCGACAGCGTGAAATCCTGGAACGCCTCGGTCATGAATCACTGCCATCGTTTCAGCAAACGCTGGCTCAACATGGCGTCACTGAATTGCGCCGCGGCGAACTGAAGACGCTGCAAATCAACGTCGGTAAACTCTGCAATCAAACGTGCCGGCATTGTCACGTCGACGCGGGTCCTGATCGACGCGAATTGATGACGAAGGAAAACTTCGAACATTGCCTGCGGTTGATCGAGGAATCGCAGGTTGAAACGGTTGACATCACCGGCGGTGCGCCGGAGATGAATCGGCATTTCGAATGGTTTGTCACGGAAGTCAGAAAACTGAATCGGCATGTGATCGATCGGTGCAATCTGACCATCCTTTCGGCCCCGGGGTTTACTCATCTGCCACAGTTTCTGGCTGATCATCAGGTTGAGGTTTTTGCCTCGTTACCATGTTACCTTGAAGACAACTGCGATTCTCAACGCGGCAATGGTGTGTTTCGCAAGTCGATCGATGCTCTCAAGCTACTGAACGGGCTCGGGTACGGACGCAGTGATGACAAGTTGATTCTGTCGCTGGTCTACAATCCGGTCGGACCGTCGCTTCCTCCGGATCAGCAGAAGCTGGAGCAAGCTTATCGTGATCAGTTGTGGCAGCGGTTCGGGATCGAATTCAACCAGTTGTATACGATCACCAACATGCCGATCAGCCGTTTTCTGGATGACCTGATCAACAGTGGTCGGTACGACGAATACATGTCACTGCTGGTCAATAGCTTCAATCGGGAATCAATCGACGGCCTGATGTGCCGATCGACTCTATCGATCGATTGGCAGGGCTACCTGTTTGATTGCGACTTCAATCAGATGCTGGATTTACCGTTGTCAAAACCTTCACGATGGCACGTCAGTGAAATCAAAACTCAGGACATCGAAAATCGTTCGATTTCAGTAGGGAGGCATTGCTACGGCTGTACTGCCGGTGTTGGTTCCAGTTGCCGTGGAGCGTTGCTCGCAGAGGCGAAGACATGATTGCCTTCGCCGTATTTGCCGCTCTGTTGCTGGCACTCGCCAACGGAGCCAACGACAGCTTCAAAGGTGTTGCCACACTTTACGGAAGCCGCACCTCGAGTTACCGGACCGCATTGATCTGGGGCACCACAACTACGCTGTTGGGTTCGCTGCTGGCTGTTGTGCTGGCTCAGGAACTGCTTCAACGCTTCTCCGGCAAAGGGATTGTGCCTGACGAACTTCTGGCCATGCCATCCTTCGGAGCCTCCATGGCTCTTGGAGCCGCACTCACAGTTTTGGCGGCTTCACGCTTTGGCTTTCCCATATCAACAACGCATGCCATCGTCGGATCAATGATTGGTTCGACCGTGTCTCAAAGCGCGAGCGTGGCGTGGCCGAAGCTGGCCAGCACATTGCTGTTACCTTTGCTGCTAAGTCCTTTAGTTGCGTTAGCCCGAACTTGAACGGCTCCAAATTGAGCTTCAAGCGGTAGAAGACTGGGGTTTGGGTGTGCCTGGGAACAGCACGTTTGTCGCCGCCAAATCCAGCAAGTTTGAGGTCACCGGTCGGGGTGTCGGAATTTCGTGATGTAAGCCCCCGAACTCGTCGCAGGCGATTTTTGCGTGCGGAGCGGATGTTGGGTTGGGTTGTTGTCAGTGACGGAGCTGCACAGCAGAAGGGCTGCGTCGTGGAGGGGCAGATGGGAGCGGCCGGAATCGCCGTCGGCGGCGGATGCTTGTCTGCGGTTCTGGCTCGACTCGGATGCACCAGACGGGGATGGAGTGGCCCGCCATTGGGGCTGCTGCCACAGAACGCTGGTCAGAGCGAGGGCCAGGGTTGAGACATGACATCGGACCGC
>JBBJME010000157.1:0-16374 GCA_037719765.1 Planctomycetaceae bacterium | reverse complement strand
TAGTGCGGAGCACCCTCCGGGCCATTTGGCTATTGGTTCCTGACCCCTTTTTAAAGCCTGTGACCCCTTTTTAAAGCCTGACAAACCACTAATCATCATCCCCGTCATCGTCCGCGGACGGTGTTCCGGTCTGTTCGGCCAGAGAGCCGGAATCTTTAACCGAACTGAAGATTTCGCGGAGGACGACCGTCGCATACGTGCCGGATGTGACAGAAAATGTCGCCAGAATCGCGCCATCGTCGGTCAGCCGGGCCTCAGCTTCAGTTGGAAATTCGATCATTTTGCGACGAATGCCGGAAGTGAGCTTCGAATACTTCTGAAAATCTTTGGGACTCAATCGGAGCGACGACATAATCTCTCGCTCCATGTCGGCCACAGGTCCTGTCGCCACAAGCATTTCAGGACCGGGCATCGGGCCTGCCGGGATGATGTCATCCGTTGGAGCATCGACGGGCAAAACGTAGGGCTTCGTCCCGCTTCGGCGAATGACCACTTCACCAGGGATCGGTGTTCGCAGGCTGCCGTCGGTCACGCGCTGAGCCAGCACGAGATTAAAGATTCCGGACTGCACGGCACTCAGCACCAGTCGTCGCATGGTACGCGTTTTGTTTTCCGGCCAGTGGTCGTTGGGCAGTGTGCCTTTCAGCAGGTGCAATCCATCGACCATGGTATTGCCATGATGTCCAAAACGCTGTGTTCCAAAATAGTTCGGAATTCCATCCGCTGCCAGCGTTTGAAGTCGTTCGTGAACAGAGTGTGCCTCTTCCGCTGTGAATGCGCCGGACGAGCTGCGAAGCACAAGACAAAACTTGTTGCCGCGCAGATGACCGGTCTTCAGTTTATTCGGATGTGCAGTAACCAGCAGGACTTTGATGTTGTCATCGTTCAGCTTTGCCGCATGTTCGGCGAATCGCTTGGGGATCGAAACGAACTGCCGCGTCACGGCATGGCGGTCTTTCTGACCCGCAAGACCGATCTCTTTAGATGGCACGCCAAGATTGCGCACGATGCGATGAATCAATTCCGGCGAAGTCAGGCCGCGTTTTTCAATCCACAGATAACCGTGCTCTCCCTTTCCCGTCGGCTGATAGGCGGGAACTTCATCCACCTGAAAGTCTTCCGGAGTACTGCGAATCATGCATTCCGAGAGCACGGGGCTGAACAGTTTTGGCGGGTCAATAATACGGGACAAGAGTTCTGGAGAAATCGACATCGAGCAAGTTTTTCCTGAAGGCGCAGCCGTGCCAACCATGAATTCAACAGCGGCCATTGAGCAACGACTGAAAGCGCACTATACCGAAACGGTGCTTCAGATGCGCGCACGAAAAGAGGCGAGCTGTGATTCGGGAAATTGCCGACCATGTGCCAGATCTGTGCGCCGCAGCGTGGAACGTCCGCTGGAATGCTGTAAGATCCTTTGAGGAAATGGTTTACGGCCAATCAAAAATCTGCAGCAGGACAACACTGATGCTAAGCCGGTGTGAACAAATATCAGAATTCCTGGGCAGATTTTGATGCCAAAAGGCAGCTGGCTGAACTCGACGCAGGGAGATGCAGGGCGAATGAACGAAGACGGGGTTAGAGTCACGCGGATCGAATGGCTGTCGGCGATTCCATCGTTGCGACTGCTGGAAGCGATTCCCATGGCAATTTCGCTGCGTGTCTTTGCGCCAGCGTTGCTGCTGATGTGTCTTACGTGGGGTACGACCCGACTTCTGGGTGAACAATTCAATCAAATGCGAGGAACGAATTCAGGACGCAGCTTGCTGAATGTGACTGATAGACAACTTCCGGAGTCCCTGGACATGATCAACGCGTCCCTGTCGTTTGTCGCCACAGGAAACGCGCTGCAGTCTGGATCGGGCGCGGCCGCGCTTGGCATCTGGATGCTGATACTGGGGGTTTGCGGAGCGGCCGCCATCAGGTCGGCTGGTTGCCGCTTCTGCACAGGAACGGGATGTGGAATCACTGCATCCCTCAGGTTTTCTCTGGAAAGCTGGAAAGCCATTCTGATCAGTGTTTTGCTGAGCTGGATTCTGCTGGGGTTACTCTGCGTGGCGTTCTGGATTTTACGCTGGGTCGGCACAAAGACGCACATCAGCATCACCGCTGCCGCGCTGCTGATGTACATCGTGGGCTGCCTGGTGCTTGGATGCGGCTGGCTTTTGTCCATCGCCGCGATCGCGATCGATCGCTGCGATGGTGCCGAAGCGCTGAGTCGCGGCATCAGTTACGTGTTGTCGCGCTGGCTGCGAGTGGTGGTCTATGCGATCGTGGTATGTTTGACAATGTTCGTCTGCGATCTTGCCGTCCGGTGGCTTGCCGAGCAGGCACAGGCCCTGGCATCGTCGTGGTACAGGAATTCCGATCCATTGATTCAGGACGAGTTTCACAGAGCGGACTGGTCAATCCTGGACAAGTTCGGTGAACTGATTCGCCTGAGCATTTTCATCTGCGAAATCGCCATCGCCTACGTGCTGCTGCGAAACGTGGAAGACGGCGTCAGCCTGCGAGAAATCGACGGTGGCCGGGTGATTACGTCACTCGACAAACTGATCGGATCGGACTGATCCATCGGAAAAGTGAAGCGAGAATTGATTCAGGTCTTCAATCGCTTCTGCAACAGGTCACGCAGTTTGTTCAGATCGCTCGCGAAGCCACGGATGCCTTCGGCAAGTTTTTCCGTTGCCATCGCATCTTCATTCAGCATCCAGCGGAATATTGATTCGTTCATCTCGATGCGTTCGATCGACATGGCGGCGGCATCAGCAGCGTTGAGTTTCTTCGGCACGTCGGTCGTGATCGCACTCAATTCTGCCAGCAGGTTGGGAGCGATGGTCAACAAATCGCTGCCGCACAAGGCCATGACTTGTTCCTTCGTACGGAAACTCGCCCCCATGACTTCCGTCTTGTAACCATACTTCTTGAAGTAATTAAAGATCTGCGAGACGGATTGGACGCCAGGATCGTCAGCGACCGGAATCTGATCGACTTTGCGAGCCGCCTTGTACCAGTCGTAAATGCGACCGACGAAAGGACTGATGAGCGTGACACCGGCCTCGGCACACGCCACGGCCTGGCCGAATCCAAACAGCAGCGTCAGGTTGCAGTGGATACCATTTCGCTCCAGATGCTCGGCAGCTCGGATGCCTTCCCAGGTACTGGCAATTTTGATGAGTACCCGGTTGGTATCAACTCCCGCTTCCTTGTACAGCTCAGTCAGTTGATACGCTTTATCAACCGTAGCAGTCATGTCAAAGCTCAAGCGGGCATCGACTTCCGTGGAGACTCGCCCGGGGACGATCTCCAGAATTCGGCGACCAAAGTTGACTGACAGGCGGTCGATCGTCGCATCCACCAGGCCCCCGCGCGATGTCGGATGGTCAGACGCCTCTGCGATGGCTTCATCGATCAGCCCCTTGTACTGTGGCATCTGCGCGGCTTTGAACAGCAACGACGGATTTGTCGTCGCGTCCTGCGGCTTATGCTGCGCGATGGAGTCAATATCGCCGGTGTCGGCTACGACAACGGTATGTTTTTTCAGCTGGTCGAGACTATTCACTGCTGACTCTCCGATGGTAGAAGCATGTCGCGAGGGCGTTCCCAGAAACGATTGCAAACGCAGCGTAGTCAGTGCGAGACGATAACAAAAGTCATCGGAACGCGCGGCACAAGCGTTCTGCAGGGCTGTGCGGATCGCAGCCGTGGTTGTTTTTCATGGGTTCGAAGGATTCAGCCGCTCTTCACTCCTTGTTTGCGCCATCCAGATCCCATTGATCGTCCAGCTTGATGTCTTTGAGCGAGTTAGGATTCGACGCCGACTTGACTGGCGATTTGGATTTTCTGGCAGGCTCCTTCTGCTTGGGCATGCTGATTGACTGGATGATGTCTTGTGACGCCGCTCCGAAGTGTTTCTTTTGTTCCTTTGGAACAGCGGCTGCAAGATCCTTCAAATCTGCCTCGACCCGGGAACGCAATCCGCCTTCCCAGACGAACGGCACCAGTGATGCCAATACTTCTTCGGTTGATTTTGCAGGCTGGCTGCGGATCAAGGCCAACAAATGACGAATATTTAACGGTTGGGCATGGTGTTCCCCGCAACATTTCTCGATGAGCTTTGCAATTTTTTCAGCTTCATCGTCAGTGGTCTGCTGCAGCCATACGAGCAGGCAACAAATGACTTCACGTACGATATTGGGCTCATCGAGAAAAGGGGCGATGTCCTGCTGAAACTCGGCGGTGGAAAGTCTCTGCAATCCTGCCTTTGCGAACTCTGAACCCGGCGGCATGTCTCCGTGAAGGCGGGCGATCAATTCGCAATAAATGGCACCGTTCTCCTTCTTTTCCAATAGATCCGAAAGAACGCGTTTTGCCGGATCATGATTTCCGGTCGACTGAGCTTCAATTGTGGTCAGTCCCAAACGATGAGGAAAGGTTCCGGCCGGGACGAATTCGACCAGTATCGCGAGATAGCCAAGCCAGCCAGGAACAGTGCCGGGAGGGCGTGAATTGTCCTGCGGAATTCGGAAAGTGCGATTCTTCTTAAGCTGCGCAGCGCCCTTGCTCCAGCGATCGAGGACTGCTTCATCACTAAGAAAATCAAGAAGGAACGCGAATACATCCGTGTGATTGATTTTCGACGAATCAATCTCATCGATTTTTGTTTCCCCGATTGTCAGGTCTTCAAGGGTCCATTCATTTGATTTCACGTCATCGAGGATCATTGATGCAAGAACTGGCCATTCGCGGCCCGGCTGACATTGATTCGCCCAATGTTTCGTCTCTTCTTTCAGCCGCGACAGCTCAGTGGCCACGAGGTCCGTGCCTGAAGTCACTTCAATGGATGCGGCGCCGATCTTGGTGTTGATATTCCGAATGGCCCCGGTTTCATGGTCCAGTTCACATGTTCCCGTTTTCAAAGTCAGCTTGCACAGGTCCCCATCGACCTTGAAATCGGCAATCTGGTCATGAAACAGATGGACCACAGCGGCGGCTGTCGCGATGAATTCTGACCGAAGTCCGTTGCCTGGTTTCGAGTTAAACCCGTATCCGAAAAAGAATAGCGCGCGATTATTCGCTTCATTTGGCCATTGACCGGCGAATTTCAATGTGCAGAAGAGCGAAACCTGACCATCTTTCAGCCACTTCTTTTTATTCTGCCACGCGAGCAGTCCTTGCATCGATTCCGTCAGCAGGATCGTCCTGCGAGTTGAGACCACTCCCTGAGCGTCTGTCACTTGAAACATCAGCACGCTGCCGAGTTTCGAGGATGTCAGCAAATCAATGCATACTGTGCCAGGATTTCCTGTTCCCAGTGCTGGATTGCAGAATGGGTGGTATTGCTCTGGCACGAACGACTTCACAACCTCGTTCGCCTGTTCCGTCGGCCCGGTTAATCTGACGTGAATGTCGTTGTTGCTTTCACCCCATTTCTCAAGCCATTCACTTGTCTTTATCAGAGTTTTCTGAACGTCGGTCGCATCCTGCCCAACGGCAGCGATCTCATCGTATTCTCGAACTCGAATTGTGAGATCCAGTGGTTCCGAAGGGTCAAAGTAGAACGGTTCGTGGGTGACTTCGGCCATCAGAAATCGACCGGAATCCAGCAGCTTGCTCACGATCCGTTCGCGCATTGGCAACGTCAACGGCATGCCGGGCTTGAGTTCAAGGAATTCGATCAACTGCTCACGCGAATGCTTCTCCAGTCCAGTCATGATGATTTCGCCCACTGTCAATGTGACTCCGGTGTCGATGACCGTAACCTGCAGATCGACGGAGTGCTCATCTTCCTTAGAGACGGCTTGACAGGCGACGGTGAACAGTGCTTGCGGATAACCGATGGCTGTTATCGCTTCCTGGACTGTGGAGTGATAAGTGCCTTCGACTGGCTCAACGAACGACAATTCAGACTCGGTACTCCAGAACTTCAGTTTCGGCTGTTTTTCCTGAAGGGGATTCGAGTGGTCTGATTTTTGCGTCATCAAAGATTCGACGTATTCGCATTCTCTTTCGGTAAGTCCGGCGACTGCCACTTCGCCCTTCATCCATTGCTGCCCTTCGTTGATATGCGAGGTGATCACCCCCGTTGCCTGATCCAGATTCATCGAAACCTGAACGTCACGAAATCCATTGGACTGGTAGCCTAGGATGATGCGTTGGCGCAGGAGATCCAGATACTGATCCATAGGAAGTCCATCGGCTGCCGCGACCTGCGTGGCCTGGTCCAGCGACAACCCGGTCCTGATGCCGTCGGCGTTGTAATATGCATTGCCTGTCAACTGCATCTTCCATATGTCGCGTGTAACGGGCTCCTCAGCATGCAGAGAGTTGCAACTCGCGACGATTAGAATGGAAAGAATGACGTACCGGACAGCAATCATGACACAACCTCCGTGTTGTTTGCGCGAATCGTCAAACCATGACGATGAAGGCCTGCAGCATCTGTTCTGCGCGGGCATGAGTGAGATCTTTTTGATGTAGCCGAAGCCGCGAGACCAGGAGTTGAATCACAGCTACGGGCCAAAGATGATCGGCGCAGTATAGACCAGTTTTCCGAGGTCGAGAAAGACCAGATCGTTCAGCAGAACGACGGCGGATCTGGCGGATTCGACTCAAAAACTCAGGTTACGGGTCAACAGCGGCGGCCGTCTGTTTTCCAGTCTTTTTCTTGCCTCGCCTCGTCGCTTTTTGCGAATTCGCCGGTTCCGGATTTCCAGGTTTTACAGCGTCCTTGAGGAAGAAGTTCAGGCGGTCGCGGAGTTCTTTGACTCTTTCCGGCTTTGTCGCGGCAAGGTTGTTGGCTTCGCCAATATCGTCTGCGAAGTTGTAAAGCTCGACTTTTCCGGATGATTCTTCACCGCTGCCGGACGTTTCTTCGTCGTCTTTCTGACTCGGATTCAGCAGCAACTTCCAGTCACACATCCGTACTGCGGCACGACCGGGCTGAGTGCCCATCAGCAAAATGGCATCGTGGGGCGTCTTTGCGCCTTCAGTCAGCACGGGCCAGATATCCATGCCGTCAGGGGCGAGTGGTTGCTCAGTCGAAGCGCCGGCAAGTTAAATCAGCGTGGGATACCAGTCGATGCCATGGATCGGTTCACTGATGGCCGTGCCGGCAGGAATGTGGCCGGGCCATGTGGCGAACGCGCAGACACGCACAACGGCTTGTCGGCTGGCTTGTCGCGGATAACACGGCAGGCTTCTTTGGCAATCAGATGGGTGGAATAGCCTTCTTCAGGAGTCGGCACATCGTTGCGATACCAGTCCTGTTTGCCGTCACGCTGGTGAGTGAAATAATTGATCGCACCGAACATGTGACCATACTGCTAATCAAACCCGCGTCGGGTTGGTGTGTAGTCCGGCTGAAATTCACCCAAATGCCATTTGCCGCAAATGGCTGTGGAATAACCGGCTTCGCGCAGTGCCTGAGGGAGAGTGCGTTCAGTGTCTGTTCAGCGAGGATTGATGTCGGCATACGGCTCATTGGCGTCAACCGATGTCGATTACTTCGCCTGGAGGTAGACTTCTTCGTATGGCTGCACGACAACGAAACCGTTGCCCCGGAAGTGCATCTGGATCGATTCACCGCTGCCGCGACCAAAAAATGTCTTGAGGGAGATATCCTTCTTGAATTCCGGCATCGGGTTTCCGGACCAGGCAATCGTGGCGTTCGGGTCCGTGGTGACGGGTTGATCGGGCGTGACGCGAAGTGTCATCGGCTGGAAATGCGAGGTGATGGCGATCATGCCTGTGCCCGTGAGCTTCACATTGAACAGTCCGCCGGCCATCATGCCGGCGATGCTGTACATCATCTTGATGTCCCATTCAATGTCTTCTTCCAGAGCCAGCAAGTCATTGCCGTTCACGAAGATCGATTCATTCTGCAGGCTGTTAATCGTGCCACGTCCAAAAATCGCAGCGCGATACAAAGATGACGGACTATATAATTCGCTGTGACTCTGCTAAGCCGATGGCACGATCAAGTCGGCGGAGTACGCAGGCCTTTCCAAGCAGTTCCAGCGATCGAAACAAGTCCGCGCCCTGAGCTTTGCCGGTGACACACAGCCGAAGAGCCGGGAAGATATCGCCGACTTTGACTTGCTTTTCAGCCGCATATGACTGCAGGAGTTCGTGCAGGGGCTCAGCCGCAAAATTGTCTGTGTCACTCAACCGCCGTCGCAGATCATGCAGCAGGGCAACGGCGTTCTCCGGCTTGACCACACGCTTTTGGAAATTCTTGTCGTCGATTCTGAGTTCCTCGTCAGCCACGAAGAACTCATCCAACTGAAAGATATCGCCGAAGACACGCAGACGGTCAGCGGCCAGTTCGATGATACGGGCAACTTTCGCCTGCGTCTCTTTGTCGTCTTCATCGTCAATCAGTCTGGCTTGTTTCAACATCCGCAGACAGCCGTAGAGCTTCTCCGTCGCCGGAAGTTCGCTCATCCAGTGCGACTGGAAGCTCAGCATCTTGTCCGGATCCAGACCGGCGGCGCTCTTGATAACTCGATCCAGCGTGAATTTTCGTTTCATCTCCGCCAGCGACAGGAACTCCGTCTGATCGTCGAGCGACCAGCCCAGTCGCACAAGTGCATTGAGTACGCCGGCGGGCAGAAATCCAACCTGTCGATAATACGCCACCATCACCGGTGACAGATCAGTCGCTTTCGGATCGATGCCGATCCGACTCAGCACCTGATCGCCCAGTTCAAACAGTTTTTGAAACTGCGGACTGGTGCGGTATTTATCAATTTTCCGCTTGCTCATTTTTTCCTTGCTGCCTGGCGATGCGACGTAAGGAACATGCGCCCATTCTGGAGTCTTGTTGCCCAGCGCGCGGTGCAGCAGAACCTGGATCGGCGTGTTCGAAAGATGTTCTTCAGCGCGAATGACGTGCGTGATTTCCATTTCCGCATCGTCCACGACAGTGAAGTTGTAGAGCGGCGATCCGTCGTTGCAGGCGATGACGGGGTCCGGCATCAGGCTGCAATCGAATTCACCGTACCGCGAATGTGGTCGTTGATCACGACTTTATCGGTGCGGGAATCAAGTCGCACGACGCATGGCTGACCGTCGGCGATGTGCTTTGCCACCTGATCTTCTGCCAATGGGAGCGACGCGCGGCTGCTGATGTAGACGCGTTTTTCCTTTTCCGCTGCTTCGCGCTGAGCCTGTGTGTCTGCCGGCAGTTCGAAGTCGCGATAGGCGCTGCCGGATTTCAGCAGTCTGGCAAGAGCCGCATCGTACAGATGTCGCCGCTGTGACTGAAAGTACGGAAGGTGAGGCCCACCGACCTCCGGGCCTTCGTCCCAGTCGAGTCCCAGCCAGCGGAACGCATCCACAATCGGCCCCAGGGCTTCATCCATATTCCGCTGTTCATCGGTGTCATCGATTCGCAGAATAAACTGACCGTTGTTATGGCGAGCCCAGAGCCAGCTGAACAGCGCCGTCCGCATCCCGCCAATGTGCATGTATCCTGTGGGGCTGGGAGCAAATCGAGTTCGAACGGTCATGGAGAAGATTTCAGCATGTGGGAGAATTTCGGAGTCCGGCGATGCGCCACGTTCGTTCGCGTGTCTCATCCTGCCGAACTATAGTAAAGCTCGCGAGGTGGGACCAGCGGAGCGCCGGCCCGCCACATCGGACAAATAGTGGGTCAGCGCTGTCGCTTGTCCCGCGCTGCATACAGTAGAATGTCGGCTTTTATGCCGTCTGCAGCAATTCCTGAAAGGTCTTCAATGCAGTGGTTTCTACCACTCGTTCTCCACCTGACGTCCGCGATGCTGTTCGTGCCAGCGAGAATCGACACCGATTGCACTCTCACCGGAATCCACGACCGCACCCGTGCGAAATGAAGTCACTGTTTCGGGGTGGGAATCCGCTCGGACAACGTGATATGATCCGAATATCGACGCCGAGCCGTGGCGGGGGCAGAGGGATTGCAGCGTGATTTCGTATCGAGCACTCAAGAAGATCATCGGTGAGACAAGCCTTGAAAGAAAGTGCCGCTTTCTTTTCGGGTTCGCGTTGTTGATTCTCATCACCGCCAGCTTTTGGTTATACGACTTCAGCACACAGCATCTGATTGAATCGCAGCAGGTGCTGTCGGCCCGCTCGCTGGTTCCCAGAATTCTGCAGATGCATCACTATCGTCTGTTCATAGCGCTCGAGCAGCCGGCAATCGGCGACCAGCACAAACTGCCTGACGTGAGCGGCGATGTCGTGCCGGAGTCACCGTCGGCCGTCAACCCCACCAGTCGCGACGAAACGCTGGCTCATCTTCGGCTGATTGGATTCGACCAGGCAACCAAAGACGAATCAGACTATTATGAGGGAACCAGCTGGAGCCTCAAGGATGCTGCAAATGAGTTCCCTGAGAGTGACGACGGCTTCCATGCGCGTCGCATCTTTCTGGACGAGGACCGGGACGAAGACGAAGACTGGAGCATTCGGACCGACAAGGGGAAGCCCCGCATGCTTTCGTACTACGCAGCCATCCGGCTCAAGGGGTTCTGTATCAGGTGCCACAAACCAGATGCTCAAACGGAAAGCATCGCCAACCTGCGACTGGAAGAGTTTTTAACGCCGAGAAAGACAGAATCACCGGAAGCGATCTCCACCAGGGATGTCACGCCCGGTAATTCGCCCGCGGTGGCAGATACGTCAGTGTTCCTCACAGCCAGTGATGAAGTGGATGAGGATGACCGGCCGCGGCCGCCATTGAAGAGCATCATGAAGATTGACTTATCACTCGAATCGGTGGACGCGCAACTGAGCCGAAACCGTGCGATTCTGCTGGCGACCGGTATTGTCACGGCATTTCTGGCGATGCTCGTCGCGTACGTCATCGTCCGTTACATCATTGTCAAACCCGTCCTGCATTTGAAAGACGTCAGTGACGAGATCGCGCGCGGCAACCTGAACCTGCGGGCGGAGATCAGCACCGGGGACGAGTTTGAAGAACTGAGCCATGCATTCAATCGCATGTTGCGACACATGATGACAGGAAACGATGAACTGCGGTCACTCAACGACAGTCTGGACGGCAAAGTGGATCAACTGGCTCAGGCCAACATGGAACTGTTCAACAACAACAAGCTCAAAGACGACTTTCTGGCCACGATCAGCCACGAACTCCGCACACCACTGAACAGCATTCTGGGATTCAGTGACATTCTGCAGTCCACTGCGAATCTGGATGAACGCCAGAAGAGGTATGTGCAGAATATTCAGACGTCGGGACAATCACTGATGGTGCAGATCAACGATCTGCTGGATCTTGCCAAAATCGAAAGCGGCAAGATGGATCTGCATCTGTCGCTGATAAATCTGGCTGACGTGCTCGAGATACAGGTGCAGCAGATCATGCCGCTGGCCGATCGGAAAAACATCGATCTGAAGACTGACACACCGCAAATACCGCTCCCGGCGATGTTCCAGGACCGCGGCAAGATTTGTCAGATCATTACAAACCTGCTTTCCAACGCCATTAAGTTCACTCCGGAGGGCGGTCGTGTTCGCGTTTCATCGCGCTTGGTCGATGACAACTTCGTGGACTTTTCTGTGGAAGATACGGGCATCGGGATTCCGCTTCAGGAGCAGGAACATATCTTCGAAAAATTTCGACAGGGGACCTCGGATCCGGGCGGCCGCGACCACACGAAACGCGAATACGAAGGCACGGGGCTCGGACTTTCCATCGTGCGCGAGCTTTCCCGGCTGCTCGGCGGCGATGTGACACTGAGAAGTGAGTTCGGGAAGGGCAGTCTGTTTGTCGTGCGACTGCCGCTGCAGGTTCCGGAGAAAAAGTCTGAGCCGCTGATTCCATTGGAATCCCGATCGTCAACCACGCTGTCCCGCATCACCACTGTCGATTTGATGACCAGCGAAGACAGCAAAGACGGTCGACCTCACCGCGGGAAGTTTCGATCGAAGTGCAGTCAATTTGACGCAGCAGATCACACTTCCGCTGCGTTTGTTCCGGACAGAAACGCCGATATCTTCTCTCACATTTTTGGGGTTCCTGGAAAATGAGCCGCATTGCGCGAATTTCTTTGTCACACAATGTGATTTTTTTCCGCTTGGCGATACAGTCGATCGGCTCGACGGACCTTCAGAGTGTGGTGCACAGATTCTTTGATTGTTGAGTTCTGAGAACAGGACGATTTTCATGGCTTATGCAGGCTTCCAACTCATGCGGCGGCGGACATGTCTCATTCCTTACGCACTGCTTGCGATATTGACAAGCGGTTGTCAGCCTGGCACGAGCAGTTCAAACGAAATTGTGATCGGCCATTTTGCGTCCATGACAGGTTCGGAAGCAACATTCGGGCAATCCACCGATAACGGGATCAAGCTCGCTGTTGACGAAATCAATGAGGCTGGCGGAATTGATGGCAAGAAGATCCGGCTGATCACCTACGACGACAAGGGTGACGCTCGCGAGGCGGGGACTGCCGTGACACGATTGACAACCAAAGACGGCGTGGCTGCGGTTCTTGGGGAAGTGGCGTCGGGGCTGTCACTGGCAGGGGCTCCGGTTTGTCAGGAATCCGGAATTCCGATGGTGAGTCCGTCTTCGACCAACCCTAAGGTGACTGAAATCGGCGACATGATCTTTCGAGTCTGCTTTATCGATCCGTTTCAGGGTTCGGTCTGTGCAAAGTTTGCGAGGGAGCATGAAGGACTGAAGGCCGGCAAAGCGGCGATTCTCACTGATCAGGCATCGCCGTATTCCGTCGGACTCCAGGAAGAATTTGAAAAGGCCTTCGAAAAACTCGGCGGCAAAGTTGTCAGCAAGCAGACCTATCAAGGCGGCGATCAGGACTTCTCCGCCCAGTTGACGGCGATTCGCAGCAGTGAACCGGATGTCGTGTTCGTTCCAGGTTATTACACCGATGTCGGCAACGTGGCTCTGCAGGCACGAAAGCTGGGGCTGGCAACTCCAATGCTGGGTGGCGACGGCTGGGATTCTTCGAAGCTGGGTGAGATTGCCGGAAGTTCCATTGATGGCTGCTTCTATTCCAATCACTACTCGCACGAAGATCCGAATCCCCGCGTGCAGGAGTTCATTAAGAAGTATTCCGAACGTCACCAGCAAACGCCCGATGGCCTCGCTGCGCTGGGCTATGATGCCGCTCGAATCCTGTTCGAAGCCATCAAGCGTGCGAAGTCACTGGATGGCAAGGCGCTGGCGGCGGAACTGGCGAAGACAAAAGACTTCGACGGTGTCACCGGGAAGATCTCCATCGACGCCGACCGCAATGCAGTTAAGTCAGCCGTGATTCTGGAAATGAAAGACGGCAAGCCAAAATATGTGACGACGATTCAGCCTGGCGCGTGAGTGGTCGCATCGCGGCTGTTCATTCCATTCCAGACCCCGATCTTTCCACTCATGTCTGACTTCGTTCAAACACTCATTACCGCTCTGGCCATCGGCAGCCTTTATGCGCTCATTGCGCTGGGCTACACGATGGTCTACGGCATCCTGAAGTTCATCAATTTTGCCCACAGCGACATTGTCGTGCTTGGCGCCTGGAGCAGCTACACGCTCGCAGTTCGCATTCTGCCGTGGCTCACTCTTGATCCGCACAATCCGGCGACTGTGCCTCCGTTCTGGGTGGCGGCGGTGGTGATGCTGGTGGCGATGATGTTTTGCGGCGTTGTCGGATTTGCCATCGAACGCCTCGCTTATCGGCGACTCCGACGCGCTCCGCGACTGAACGTTCTGATCACTGCGATCGGCGTTTCGCTGCTTCTGCAGAACGTCGGCCAGCTGAATTTTGTGTTTGGGGCGAGTCCGCAGAAAATGCCGGCTCTGCTGCCGAGCTGGGAATTGGCCTCCATCGCGTTCGGAGAAGGCGAATCGGCGAGACGCGTCGTGATCGGCCTGATTGATGTCGTCATCTTTTCCCTGGCGACGACGCTGATGCTGATGATGCAGTACCTCGTATTTCACACAAAACTGGGTGTTGCCATGCGAGCTGTCTCATTCAACACGGACACCGCAGCTCTGATGGGAATTCCCGTCGATCGAGTCGTCTCGTTTACATTCGTGCTCGGATCTGTGCTTGCTGCCGCTGCAGGATTTCTGTACGTCATGAAGTATCCGAGCATGAATCAACCGGCACATGCGATCTGGGTTCTGCTCGGCCTGAAAGCCTTTGTCGCCGCGGTCATTGGCGGGATTGGCAATGTTCGCGGAGCAGTCCTCGGAGGATTCGTGATTGCCTTTGTGGAACAGTTTGGCGCATTCTATATTTCTTCAAACTACCGCGATGTGTACGTGTTTGCGTTGCTGATCGTGATTCTGCTCGTCAAGCCCAGTGGTCTGCTCGGTTCTCCTGTGCGGGAGAAAGTGTAGCAATGGCGAAGACAACAGATTCATCGCAATTTAAGACATCCCATTCGAACGCTGCGGTGGCTCCCGCATCATCGAATTCACCGAGCGGACTTGCCGGCAACATGCTGATGGGGCTATTACCAATCGCTGTCGGGATTCTGATTGCGTTGCTGTTGCATTTTCTGCTGCCGAAGATGGTCGGCCTCTATTACTCGCGGATCGTGACGGATATCGGGATCGCTGTCATCATGGCCGTCTCACTGAACATTGTGAACGGCATGACCGGACAGTTTTCCATTGGTCATGCGGGCTTCATGACAGTTGGCGGCTACATGGCCGCGTTCGTCTCGTACTATGGATCGATGTGTCTGTGGGGCAGCACTGAAACTCACGGTGGATTTCTGGGATCCGGCGAATGTCTGTTTGTCGCGTCCTGCATTGTCGGCGGGCTGCTGGCGGCGGGTGCCGGTTACGTTGTCGGACTCCCGTCACTTCGATTGCGTGGTGATTACCTGGCCATTGTGACGCTGGGCTTTGGGGAAATCATTCGTGTCGTCCTGCAGCAAACAGGAAAAGTGATCGATAGTGCGGAAGCCCTGAAAGCCGGCGGACTGTCACAATTAGTTCCCCCACCGGTCGGAGGCGCGCTTGGATTTGGCGGCGTGCCAAAATACACAAATCTGTTCTGGGTCTTCACGATCCTGACAATCACGCTCGTCGTTGCGTATCGTCTGAAAAGATCCAGTTTCGGCCGTGCCATGATTTCTATCCGGGAAGATGAAATTGCCGCTCAGGCGATGGGCGTCAATATCGCCCGCCAGAAAGTTCTGGCGTTTGTGATTGCCGCCTTCTTTGCGGGTGTCGCCGGAGGTCTGTTTGCTCACGAACGCGGCGTGATCCTGAGTCCGAAAGATGCGGGGTTTCAGCGTTCGTTTGATTACGTGATCATGACGGTCCTGGGGGGGCGAGGTTCAATTACAGGCGTGATGCTGGCCGCAGGTCTGCTGACGGCACTGCCGGAATTCCTGCGGGAATTTGAACAGTATCGACTGGTCGTGTATGCCTTGCTGCTGATCATAATGATGCTCGTGAGGCCTCAGGGTTTGCTGGGGATTCACGAAGTCTGGGACCTGTGGCCCCGGCGCAGGACGACATCGCCACCACGGGCTGCGTCGAAGTCGTCATCACCAGTGTCGTCGCAGGAGACGAAGTGATGACGAAGTCTGTTACGACAACGACTGCGACAGGAAGAGCAGAAGCTGGTTCGCAAGTGTTGCTGGATATCAACGCGCTAGGAATTTCATTTGGCGGTCTAAAGGCTGTGCAGGATTTTTCGCTGCAGCTTCCCGTTGCCGGATTGTTCGGACTGATCGGTCCCAATGGGGCCGGGAAGACGACAATTTTCAATCTTTTGACGGGGGTTTATGCGCGGACCACGGTGAGATTTATCTGGCATCGCAGAGGCTGTTCAAACGCCAGCCACATCAAATCACAGCAGCAGGGATCGCCCGCACTTTTCAAAACATTCGCCTGTTCCCGGACCTGAGCGTCCTCGACAATGTGCGCTTGGCCGGGCAGTTGCATAATCAGCACGGCCTGTTTTCGACGCTGTTTCGCACACGCGGATATCGTCGCGAGGAACACATGCTTCAGGAACGGGCCTTCAGTCTGCTGGAGATCTTTGAACTTCAGGACCGAGCCCACGAACTGGCGAGCAATCTCAGTTACGGCCATCAGCGAAAGCTCGAAATCGTACGCGCCCTTGCCACAAATCCGCAGGTCCTGTTGCTTGACGAGCCAGCTGCGGGGCTAAATCCTCAGGAAAAGAAATTGCTGGCTCAGTCGATTCAACAGATCCGCGATCGATTTCAAGTGGCAGTGCTCTTAATTGAACATGACATGCCGTTGGTGATGGAGATCTGCGAAAACATCATCGTGCTCGATCACGGCGTCACCATCTGCAGAGGAACACCCAGCGAAGTGCAGAACGACGAACGCGTGATCGCCGCCTATCTTGGCACTGGTCTGCCAGA
>JBBJME010000156.1:0-16411 GCA_037719765.1 Planctomycetaceae bacterium | reverse complement strand
GCCCCATCTGAACTTCCGTCAGCAAACCAGGGCCAATAAATTTTGCCTTGGCCGCCACCGTAATACTGACGCGATTGAAATGCCCCAGAATCGTAAAGCCCATCAGCATGGCAACGATCAGCCAGCGGATGTTGGTTGGCTGTGATGACTGACGAGTTCTTGCCGGGCTTTGGTGACTCTCAGGAGGAGCATACGGGTTGTCTCGCTGCGTCATTCGTTCAATACCTTCCTGATGCCGGATTAGCGAATTCGAAACGTCTGCAGAATCTCCGCAGGCAGTTGGTATCCGATGCCCGGTCGTTCGGGAAGCGCGAAGACTCCGTTTCTGACAGGAAATCCGGCGTTCTGCAACTCGCGTCTCAATGGAGATTCGAATACCTCTGCCGGCGCAAACTCAATAAACGGTGTGATCGGTGAGTAGGCTGCCAGATGAACTGACGCAGCCCCCAGAATTTGAGTCGACCAGTTGCCGGGACACACCAGAACCCCGCGCGGCGCAGCCAGTTCCACGATCCGCTTCGCCTCGGTGAGCCCGCCACAGGTCGTCATGTACGGCTGCACCACCGTCACACCGCCTCGGTCCATCATTTCGAGAAATTCCCAGCGAGTGACACCGTGCTCCCCCATCGCGAGCGGAATCGACGTCTTTGCCGCCAGTTTTGCATAGGGTTCAGGTGTATCGACGAGAAAAGCCAGCTCAACAACGTCATCAGGCGTTGACATCATGGGCTCCACCTTGAACGCTTGGTAGCCCAGCGATGCCAGCGTTTCCGCGCGCGCCACCTGCTGCGAGAACATCGGCTCACCCCCCAAACATCGGAAACCAGCGTGCAATACGGAACGACTTCGACAGTGCTGCCCACAGTCGACTGAAATGGCTCGCGCTGCTCCCCGCCGAGCAGCTTCCAGACTGGCTCATTCAGCATCTGCCCATAAATATCCCAGATCGCCACATCCAGTGCGCCGAGGATCATAATTTCCCACCCGCGCCGATTGGTATGCATCAACGCATCCCACATGTGCTGCCAGAGTCGTTCCGGGTGAGTGATCTCCTGACCGATCAAAATGCGTCCAAAGTGAGTTTGTGAATTGCCGACCGTTGCCTGGACAACTCCCGGTGGAACGCGAAAGACTTCCGACAGTCCGGTCACGCCCTGATCCGTATGAATTCGAATACATGCCAGAGGCTCGACGCCTCCTTTGTCGGGATCGATCTCCGGACCGTCACCGATGACAAACACTTCGAATTGTGAGATCTTCATGCTGCGTTGAACTTTCTCAAAGATTTTTGGGGTAGGCCGAACCAAGCGAAGCGAAGTTCCGGCAGGTGACTCAACCCAAATCCATAGTCCTGACGACGCACTTCATCCTTACTGCCGGGTCGAACTGTCTCAACCTCGAACGCGAATGGGAGACATTTGTCGACGGTTGAGATTCCCGCACGTGCGGTGAGTGCGACGTCTGGCCGTCGGCGGCTGCACGTTCTGCATTGTGCGATGTTTTGTAACGCTGTGCAACAAATCCAGTACTGAGCATACAGACACATCGGCGCGGAGAATCAGAAACTCCAGAGGTCCTGTCAACAACGGCGTGTGGCCGGGACCGATTGCGCGCTCAGGACACGCAATCCTGTGCGGTATCAACAAAACCGCTTTTCGGCGAGTCCCCCTCAATCCCCCCGCTTCGCGATCAGGAATATGTTGTCATTTTGGATGCGCAGTCTGAAGGCAGCTCGAGCCGTCGCAGATCAGGTTGTTGTTTGCGTCGGCATGTCGGGCCAAGGCGTGTCGGGTAGATGCCGATTTGCGCTTCGGTTGTGACCACCGGAGCGATAAGCGAACAGTTACTCACTGCATCGGTCGATGTGATCGAAGCATTTTGGAGTTACCGTTTTGGGCGTATCGGTGTGCGCCACCGACGCGCGCACAGGCGCAATCCAAACGCTCGGAACGTGGCTGCGGTCGGGCAAACATTTCGAAAGGTTGCCGAAACTTTTTGAATCAGTGAAATAATAGCGCTCCCCAAAATCGGCGGCGGCGTCTTTATCAGTAACTGCCGGATTCTCGCTGAAATCTCGTGTTCGCCAGGTCTTGCTGATGAGGAGCCTTGTGATGTGGAAAGTGACGCAACTCTTCACGGAAACATCGCTGCTCGTGGTTCCCCTGTTCGCGGAAGCCCGCGACCAGCAGGAGTCCTCGTTGCAGATCGGCGACCCGGTGCCGGAGTTTTGTTGTTTGGATCAGCAGGGGTATGTTTGGGACTCGTCTGACCATTTTGGCAAGGGAATTCGGGTCGTCTATTTCTAGACGGACCCGGGTTGAGTCCATCGCTGTTCAGTGACCTTATCGTTTTAAACTGTTATCAGACGCGGTGTGGTATCGCTGGCAATTTGAGCCGCTCAGAGCGAGCGGCAAGGCGATGCCTGCCGATGCCTCCGGTAAGCCGTTGATCGGCCCAAATGGAAATGTTGTTCAGATCCCTCGCGATTTCACTGCGGCTCGGTGGACGTTCATTATCGATCCGGACGGACATGTCATCTATCGAGAAATGGATGTGGCTCCGAGGATAGACAGCCGCGAGGTCGTGGAGTTTCTTTGTGAATGGACAGCCAATTGTGACCACGAATAACCGGCCATCTGAGCCAGGCGGGAATTCTGCCGTGCAAACGCCTGAGCAATCTGCCACACTGATCGGCAATACGTCGGATCGCTCTCGACAAAATGAGTTCTTTATGAACCAGCCACTCGCACAACAGGAACAGTGGCTGGAGCGTCATCGCGCTTATCTGACTTTGCTGGCTCGGGCTCACCTGAATCCGCGACAGGCCGCAAAGCTCGATTCCTCCGACATTGTGCAGCAGACGCTCCTGAATGCGTTTGCCAAACGGGATCAGTTTCGCGGCAGTACCGAGGCCGAGTTTGCCGCCTGGCTGCGTGAAATCCTGAAACACAATCTGGCAGACGCTCTGCGCGATCAGCGCCGAGACAAACGTGATGTTCGTCGGGAACGGTCCCTGGAAGACCGCATCGATGACACGTTTTCACGAACGCATGGCTGGCTCGCCGCAGCCCAATCGTCACCCAGCCAAAAAGCAATCCGGCAGGAGGACCTGTTGAGGCTGTCCGAGGCGCTGATCGAACTGCCTGAAGCCCAGCGGGAAGTCATCGTGCTGCATCATCTGCAGGGCTTGAAACTGGCCGAAGTGGCGGCGGAGATTGGCCGCAGCCAATCTGCCGTCGCGGGTTTGTTGTTCCGGGGACTGAAGAGTCTTCACAGTCTGCTGGGAGAATAAAGAATGGCGACAACTGAAGACGAAGCCACATCGTCAAGTGGGGACTCGAACCGCGAGCAGCAACTGGAAACTGTGATTGCCGACTACATTCGCTCCTGCGAGAGCGGCACCGTGCCTGATCGCGGTGAGATTCTGACGCGGCATCCAGAACTTGCTGCCGAGTTGCGGGACTTCTTCGGCCAGCACGACCGCATGAATCAGATGGCCCAGCCCATCCGCGGGTTTGGCGACGACCTGTCGCAGGCTCTGGGACCCGGACAGAAGCTCAGTTACGTCGGGAACTACGAACTCCTGGAAGAAATCGCCCGCGGCGGGATGGGCGTCATCTACAAGTCGCGGCAGACCACGCTGGGACGCATCGTCGCGGTGAAGATGATCGTGGCCGGTCGGCTGGCGTCCGAAGAGGACGTGCAGCGGTTTCTCGTCGAAGCGAAGGCCGTGGCCGGACTGCAGCATCCCAACATTGTGGCGATCCACGAAGTCGGCCAGCACGAGGGCTGGCATTATTTTTGATGGACTACGTCGGGGCCGCACGGCGAAGATCGCCGAAAATGTCTGCAAACAGCGGCAACCTGTTCGCCAAATGGCCGGCGATTCACTACGCAACCGCAGGGAACACCATCGCGACCTGAAGCCATCGAACATCTGATTGATGAGCAGTCATGTCCATGCCGACTGGCTTGATGCGCGGGAAGGTGACAGCGATCTCAAGAAACGGCCAGATTCTGGGACACCCAGCTACATGCCGCCGGAGCAGGCTCAGGGCAAACGCAGCTGATCGGCCCGGCGGTGTCTACTCGGGAGCAATCCTGTGAATACTCACGGGCCGCGCCATTCCGGCGGATTCCGTGATGAAGACGATCGACAAGTGATTCGTATTGAGTTGCTTCGCCGCGACCCGCGGCCATCCCCCGTGACCTGGATACCATTTGCCTCAAGTGCCTCGAGAAAGAACCCTCCCGGCGTTATGCCACGGCGGAAGCTCTAGCGTTCGACTTGGGACGTTATCTGGCGGGCGAACCGGTATCGGCCCGGCCGGTCGGTTCGGCGGAGCGAGTGTGGCGGTGGTCGAAGCGCAATCCGGTGGTGGCTGGAATGAGCGCGGCGGTCGCCATGCTCCTGGTTGTCGTGGCCGTTGGAGCGCCCATCTCAGCGATTCTGCTGCGGGCGCAGCGAGACGTAGCGGTTAAGAATCTAGATCGGGCCGAAAAACCGAGGACGAAAACGCAGCGGAAGCTTTATCGTCTATCTGGATCAAGCCCGCGGCGGTCGCTTTAGCGGACGCGTGGCAACGATTGGAAGTCTACGCAATCGCGGCGGCAACCAGCTCCGCCCGACGCTCGAATGCGCAATGAGGCGATCGCCTGCCTGGCCCTGCCCGACGCACGTTACCGCGCGCTGGAGTCCCCAGTTGATCCCTATTGGGTCGCATTCGATCCTCAGTTTGAACCATGCGCGTCGATGATGCGCAGGATGTCGTCGTGGATGGTCTCCGACGGCGAATTGCTATTTCGCCTTCCACGTGTCATTCCCCAGCCGTCCTGGTTCGATCTGCAATTCAGTCCAGACGGCAAAATGCTCGCGGCGGGGTACCGCTCGCTCCCACAAGGGACGCGGGTGTACGACATCACGGGGAAGGAGCCTGTTCTCAAGCTGGCTGTGGCTGCTGCGCGCGACTTCGCCTTTTCGCCGAAGAGCGATATGCTGCTCGCCGGCGCTACCGATGGTTCGATTGCCTTTCACGATTTGGCCACCGGCAAGGAGATCCGCCGCATTGGCGACAAAACCAATGCGTGGAACATTGCCGTTCCGGCGGCCGGCGGAAAAATTGCAGTCCGCGGACATAACAACCAGGCCCTGGTCTTGGATATGGATTCGGGCGCCGTGCTTGCCAAATTCGACCATCCTGCCGCGCTGCCCACCAGCACACCGTTGGCGTGGCGGCCCGACGGTAAACTACTGGCCGTCGCCTGCAACGACCAGCGCATTCATATTTGGGATACGGTGAACTGGCGCGAGCAAGCCGTACTGGAAGGGAACGAAGGACTCGACGTTAGGGTATGGTTCAGTCCACGCGGCGACTTCGTGATTTCCACGTCCTGGGACGGGATGACACGACTTTGGGACCCCATTTCCGGTCAGCACCGGCTCACCCTGCAAGGCAGCTTCGTGGCAATCGATGCCGGTGCCAGGCAGTTGGCGATTTATGGCGGAGCCAGGCAGCGAGGCTTAGGTATTTGGGAGTTTGCCGCGGGAGATGAATTCCGCACGTTGCACAACGGCAATGTCGGCAACCGCACTCCCCATCCCCCGGTGACAGGACCAACGTCGGTTAACTTCGATCCCAGCGACCGTTTGCTCGCCACCGCCGACTTCGATGGAGTTCGCATCTGGGACATGGCATACCCACTCGACGCCATCACCCATTTTGAGGGCACTTCGCTAGGGAGCGCGCGCTTCAGTCCCGCAGGTGGGGATTTGCTGGTACATAGTGAAAAAGGATTGCAGCGGTGGCCACTAGTGATCAACCAGGAATCGCGCGAAGTGCGAATTGGCCCGCCAGTGCCGTTAGACGTTTCGGGACAAAGCAGCCACAATCGCTCCACTTGGGCTGGCGCCGGACGACGGCTGGCTGCCACCGTCGCGACGCAAGGTCGCGCGATTGTGCTCGACAGAGAAAACGAGGAATTCGTGCCGAGAATCTCGGTACCCATTCGGCGCGACACTAACGAAATCTCGCTCCATTCCAGCGGCAGATTTCTGGCCGTTGGCACATGGAGTCCCCAGCGGGTCGAGCTGTGGAATCTCGATTCGGGCAAACGCGTCGGCCCGCTACCCGCCGGCACGTTTCACCCCTCATTCGGCCCCAGTGGCACTTGGCTAGTGGCCGTCGCACGAAACGAGTACCAGCTATATCGCGCCGAGTCGTGGGAACCAGGACCAGTGATCGAAGCTGAACGCGGCGCTTGGGCTGCGGCATTCATGCACAACGACGAGCTACTCGCCGTGACCGATGGACAGACTGTACGTCTGATTGAAGTGCGAACCTCACAAGAGATTGCAACCCTCGAATCCTCCTCGCCCAATCGGCTCACGGAGTTGTGCTTCAGTCCCGCAGGCGACCGTTTGGCGGTTGCCACGGCGAGCCACAAAACGCAGTTGTGGGATTTGCGCGCGCTACGTCGACAACTCAAAGACCTGGGCTTGGACTGGAATTCGCCGCCCTATCCGCCGCGAACATTGTCGACTCTCGAGCGACCTCTCCAAGCGCGGGTGGTCGGGTTAGAGACCGATTCAATCCCTGATTCGCCCAACCGCGATCTGGCCCGCTGGATCTTTCGCAATGGGGGTGACATCGACGTCGCCCCCGGTACGCCAACGCTTCAGAATCTGGCCGACCTACCGGAGGAAGCCTTTGATATTTCGATGATTCGGGTAGACAACGCATCCATTTCCGACGCCGACCTTACCCGGTTCTTACTGCTCGACAAGCTCATTACGCTGTGGATCAGCGGCACGAGCATCACCGACGAGGGACTGGTTCACATTGCAAAGATCAAGGGACTGTATTGGCTCGGCCTCGATGATTGTCCCATTACCGATGCGGGGCTCGCCCATCTGGCAGGAATGCAGAATCTCGGTCAGTTGCAGTTGGCCAAATCGCGCATCACCGATGAGGGGCTAGTGCACCTGGCGACTCTGCCCAACTTGCGGGCCTTATCCATTAATGAAAACGCCATTACCGATGCCGGGCTGCTCCACCTTTATTCCATCCAAACGCTTCGGTATCTGGAACTCAGTCACACCCAAGTCTCGTCGGCCGGGATCGAGGAACTCCAGCGACACCTTCCCAAAGTGCAGATTCATGCCGATTCGGCCATTGGTCAGCGCGGCCAGGTGCCAACGGAGCTGTGACGAAAAAAAACAAAGGTTTCATTGAACATGGGCGGTCACCTGCCTGAAGGTCGGGCCGCTTATTGGTTGTTAATTGTAAAGGCTTTACTTCCACTCCCGCGACATGCCACAGAAAAAATATTGATCCAGGAGACAGCGTATGCATCGCATCGGAATCATGGGCATCTGGGTTGTGATCACGATCATGGCTAGTATTTTTGGTAACTGCCTGGGCTCCGCCGCTGCCGAGGACTGGCAGATGCTGGGGCACGATGGTACGCGTAACTCGGTCAGTCCGGAGCGTGGCGGGCCCATGGCTTGGTCTGTGGAACAGCGGGAAGTCGACAAAATCCTGCGTGAGTCACGCGGGATTCGCTGGTCAGCCGCGCTGGGGTCAGAGACGTTTTCATCGCCGGTCGTGGCGAACGGGCTCGTTTGGATTGGAACGAATAATAACCAACCCGGAGTCGAAGTGGCGAATGAATATCACAGCGTGCTGAAATGTTTTCGTGAGGCCGATGGCAAGCAGGTCTATGAATATGTGTCTCCCAAGCTGGGGACTCGGATTCAGGACGCCGGCTGGACGGGCCTGGGAAGTTCACCGCTGATCGAAGGCGAGCGTCTGTGGCTAACCACGAATCGCAGCGAGGTGCTTTGCTGGGATATTGGGCCGCTGATTCGTGGCGAAGGAATTCCGGTCGAATTGTGGAAGCTCGATCTGATCAAGACGTTTGACACATTTCCGCATGTACCGTTGATGGGGCCGTCTCGGCCCTGTTCGATCGGTGCATCGTGGAATGACCGGATCTTCGTGACTACCAACAATGGAGTCGATCAGGATCCATCCCGCGTCCCAAAACCGGACGGGGCGAACCTGGTGTGCCTGAATAAGGAGACGGGTGAGGTTTACTGGAAAGACAGCTCTCCCGGCTCCAACATCCTGATGACACAGCTCGCGAGTCCCACGGTCGCCGCCATTCAGGGCGAGGTACAGGTCATCGTGCCGCAGAGTGACGGCTGGGTCCGGGCGTTCGATCCGATGACAGGCACAAAGCTTTGGGAGTTCGATGTGAATCCGAAGGAGTCGGTGTACTCATGGGGACGCTCGAACCGCAATTTTGTTCCGGGGAATGCAGTTGTCTGCGAAGACCGGGTTTATATCGCCGTTGGAGTAGACCTGGAACACGGTGAAGGTCCGGGCAGACTCATCTGCATCGATCCGGCAAAGCGCGGCGACGTGAGCGCAGAGTTAGCGGTTGCTGCCGACGGAAAAATCCTGCCGCGCCGACGCCTTCAGGCGGTGGACGTGAAAGCTGGCGAAAAGGCCATTCCCAATCCCAACTCCGCGCTTGTCTGGGAATTTGTTCGGTGCGGCAATACGTTGGAAGATGAGATGCATCGGACGATCAGTTCTGTGTCCGTCGCGAAAGGTCTGGTCATTGCCACGGACCTGTTTGGAATTGTACATTGCCTGGACGCAAAAACCGGCCAGCGTCACTGGAGCTTTGACATAATTGCCGCGATCCAGGCCTCGCCGCTGATCGTCGATGACAAGATCTATGTCGTGGACGAAGATGGAGATGTGGCGGTCTTCGGTCTCTCAGCGGATCCGAATGGGGCGATGCGAAAGGTGAATGGCGAATTGCAGCCACTGGCTGAGATCCCGATGGACAACTCCATCTACAGTTCCCCGGTGTTCGCCAATGGCGTGTTGTACGTCGCTCAGAGAAACAGACTCTTTGCAATCTCAGGAGACCAGGTTGATTTAAAGGGGTCAGACCCTCTGCTGCCGGTGATCAATGGTAAAAATACAGGCAATTTGGCTTCGGCAGCCGGTATGAAAGGGTCTGACCCCTTTAAATCCGTCGGCAACTGGCCTCAGTGGCGCGGACCGAATCGAGACAACGTCTCGACTGACACCGGACTTCTGAAGGAGTGGCCTAAAAATGGGCCACCGCTGCAATGGCGAGTCAGCGGTTTGGGAGAAGGAATTTCTCCGGTATCGATTGCCGGTGGGCGCGTGTTTGCCCTCTGCAACTATGACGGAACTGAGTACGTTCGCGGCATGGAAGAGCGGTCAGGCGAGCCCCTGTGGACTTCAGTGCTTGGTGCGGCACCAAAACAACATCCCATGATGCGCTGGCTCACGCAGCGCCCGGTGACGCTCGATGGTGAGCGGTTGTACGCGATGTCACTGCTGGGGGAACTGGTGTGTTTGCGAGCCGGCGATGGCGAGGAGCTTTGGCGCAGGAATTACCTGAAAGATTTTTCCGGTGAACATGGAATCTTTGGTTTCTCTGACTGTCCTGTGGTGGACGGCGACAAACTGCTGTGCAGTCCGGGCGGTGCGAACTCCACGGTCGTGGCACTCGACACCAGAACGGGCGAGGTTGTGTGGACGTGCGCCGTGCCAAATGCGGGCAAGGCTGCCTATGGCAACGGCATTGTGGTGACGGTTGATTCTCATCGACAATTCGTGGCGTCGTTTGAAAAGGTGGTTGTGGGAGTTGCAACTGACAGCGGACAGCTTCTCTGGCGAATAGACGGGGTCGCCGAAACATTTCGGCACCCGCACACGCCGCTTGTCCAGGACCGTTTCGTCACCATTGTCAATGGATTCGGTGTCGATTTGAAGCGATTGGAACTGAAGGGAGGCAACGGAGCCTTCGCCGTCAACGAAGTGTATACCACAAATACGACGAGTCATGTTTCCCAACATCAGGATGACACTCTTGTCGTCGGCGATCGCGTGTACGAACCGAGCAACGGCGTGTTCTCGTGCCTTGATGCCAGCACCGGTGCTGTGGTCTGGAGGAAACGGATGGGGCCAATCGCGACGATGACCTTCGCTGACGGACGGTTCTATTTTCACTCGGATGGATTGATGAGCCTTGTCGAAACGACAGCCACCGAGGCGATTCACACGTCGGAATTTGCGTTGCCGAATTCGCAACCATCACTCGGGACGACAACACCCATCGTGACGGGCGGCCGACTGTATGTTCGCGAGGACGATAATTTGTATTGTTACGACGTACGAGCGGAGTCGCTGGCGGAACCGGTCGCTGAACCGCGAGTCATCGCGCTTGCCGAACCACGTTCCAAACCGGAGGAGGAGCATCGAGAACGCACGCTGCGTTCGGTCTTCGTCCCGACGCCGCAGGACATCGTCGAGAAAATGCTGGAACTGGCGGCGGTGAAGAAATCCGACGTCGTCTGTGATCTCGGCAGCGGCGACGGACGTATCGTGATCACCGCGGCAAAGACATACGGCTGCAAGGCGATTGGTTACGAGTTGGACAAGGAACTCGTCGAGCAGTCCCGCAGCGCGGCCAACGCGGCGGGCGTGAATTCACTCGTCACGTTTGAACGGAAAGATCTCTTCACGGTCGATCTCACCAACATCGACGTGCTTGCCATTTATCTGCTGCCTCAGCAGCTGGAAAAGCTGCTGCCGCAACTGGAAAAGATGAAGCCTGGCTCGCGAGTCGTCTCACACCAGTTTGAAATTCCCGGTGTGAAGGCTGACAGTGTCGTGGAGACCGCGTCGATCGAGGATGGTGCCAGACACACGGTTTATCTGTGGACATTGCCCCTGAAAAAAGTGAACGAGTGAGTCTCGCTACTGAAATAATGGAATCGGGCCATTTCCAACAGCGGTCGCCTCAGATGTCAATTTTGGAGACTTTTACAATGAAACACGTGCCAACATGAGACCGTTCGAACATGTCAATCGAATTCGTCAGTCTCGAATGCCGCGCATTGCTGCCGTGGGTTTGATCACTTTTTGTCTCGCGGTCAGCTCATCATGCACCGCGCAGGATCTTTCATCATCTCCCTTCAATGCCGAGGTTGGGCGCGGCGACTGGCCGCAACTGGGCGGCACCCCTCACCGCAACAATACGCCGGAGGGAAAGAACATCCCGACGGACTGGGACATCAAGACCGGCAGGAATATCAAATGGAGTGTGCCGCTCGGCAGTGAAACCTACGGCAACGTCGTCGTCGCAAATGGCAATGTGTACGTCGGTACGAACAATGGTTCCGCCTACCTCGAGCTATATCCGTCGTCGGTCGATCTGGGAGTCCTGCTGTGTTTTCGGGAATCCGATGGCGAATTTCTGTGGCAGCACTCCAGCGAGAAGCTGCCAACCGGGAGAGTCCACGACTGGCCGCACCAGGGCATTTGCTCCTCTCCGGTCGTCGAAGGTGAACGTCTCTGGTTCGTGACCAGTCGCGGGGAGGTTGTCTGCCTCGACACGCAGGGATTCCATGACGACGAAGACGATGGTCCTGTCACTGGAGTTTGGGAACCGGTGTTTGACGTGGACAGCGGCCTGAAGAACTGGACGGACGCCACACAACCCGGGATCTTGACGCCGAGACTTGAAGTGACACTCAGGTCTCTTGTCAAAGCTCTGGATCCTGCTGTCAGGAATCAGTATTTCCTTGAGGCGAAAGCCGGGGCGAATCAATGGATTGCCAATACAGGAAGATACGAAAATCCGCCAGTCAATCGTACTCTGTTTCAGGTGGTTCACACGCCAGAGGCCCTGACATTCACAGGGCTCAATGGCAGTGACAACGAGATAGTGATCAATCTTGATGTGCTGGCCGGCCTGAATGAAGGACAGCTGTCACCCGCTTTGAAGCTGTTGTTTGCATCCGAAGGGATTGAACTGAGCGAAGAGACCCGGCCAACCGTTGTTCGGACCGACGAATCATGGATGCTTAACACCAGTGTCGAGGGCATTTCGACGACATTTCGACTTGGCAGACAAAATGCCTCACTGGTTTGCGAACGGCTTATCACTCCGAATTTGATGAAAGAGGCGGATGTTGTCTGGTCGTTCAACATGATGAACGAACTTGGCGTCCGTCAGCACAACATGGCAACCTGCGCCCCAACGATCTGGGGCGATGTCCTGTTTATCTGCACGTCGAATGGTGTCGATCTAACGCACGTTGACATCCCGGCCCCGGACGCGCCGAGCTTTATGGCGATGGATAAGCTTACAGGGAAGGTCCTCTGGACGGACAACTCCCCCGGCGACAATATTCTGCATGGCCAGTGGTCCTGTCCCGTCGTGGGAGTCTTTGACGGGGTCCCGCAAGTGATCTTTGCCGGAGGCGACGGCTGGCTGTACAGTTTCCGTGCGGATCGCTGGAACGACGGCAAGCCGGAGCTCCTGTGGAAGTTTGATGGAAATCCCAAGGACTCGATTTACCATCTCGGAGGCCGATCCACACGGAATTCCATCATCGCGATCCCCGTGATCTGCGATGGCCTTGTTTATCTCGCCTTGGGCGAAGATCCCGAACACGGTGAAGCACAAGGGCACCTGTGGTGCATTGATCCGACCAAACGTGGTGATGTGAGCCCCGAACTGGTCATGATGGAGAACGGTGAGGTTGCGCCTCAGCGCAGACTTCAGGCCTTCGTTCAACTACGGGCGGGAAAAGTAACAACGGAAAAGCTTGTTCCCAATCCGAATTCGGCGGCTGTGTGGCATTATGTCGGAGAAGACACGACCAAATTCGAGTCAACGATGCATCGGACCCTCGGAAGTCCGGCCATAAAGAACAATCTTCTTTTTATCACAGACCTTAGCGGGCTGGTCCATTGTCTGAACGCAAAAACGGGCTTGCCATATTGGACATGCGACTTGTTCGCCGCCAACTGGACGACACCACTCATCGTCGGCGAGACCGTGTACGTCGCCGACGAAGACGGAGATGTGGCTTTACTTGCACTTTCATCTGATCCGACAAAGTCGCTGAAGAAAGGAGAGGAAGCCGGCGGCCCCCTTCACGCGCCACTCCGTGAAATCAATATGGGGTCATCCGTCTACACCATGCCGATCATCGCCAACGATGTCCTCTACATTGCCAGCCGGAATCGACTTTTCGCTATCGCGCATGAACTCCAAAAATAACCCACAATGAATCCGGTCGCATTCGTATGAAGAGAGACAATGCATGACAGCAACCCTGATCACTGTCGCAATGCTGTGCATCTTACCGGAGGCCATCGACTCGATGGTTGCAGCCGATGATCCGCCCAAAGAAACGGCGGCAACTCTGCAGGAAACAGCAACACATCTGAACCAGCAGGCGTCCGATGCTCCTGGTGACCTGACCGTCAATCGGGAACTGGTCAACGCGTATCAACGGCTGGCGTCGCATTATCAGCAGAATAAACGAGAACTCATGGCTGAACAGGCTCAGAACCGGGCGAGGCTCGCCGTCTCACAGTTTGTCGAATTGCTGCCGCTCGAACCGCTGATCAACCTGCTTCAGGGACGCGACGCCTGGTCGGTGGCGGCGGTCAGGCGGCTGCGGCGTATCAGTGCGTCCGCCGATTGCGAAATGGCGATCCGCGAATTGTCGGTCATCGCCGCCGATCGTCATCATCCTCAGCGGAAGTACGCTCTGGCAGCATTGGGGCAGATGGCGCCTGCCGCAAAATCCGCACTACCCGTCGTCGTTGCCGGGCTGACTGACGATGATCTCACAATTCGCATCGTTGCAGGGCAGTCCTTAAGACGTATCGACCCCGTGCTCGCAGCAGAAAAAGTCGGGCCACCAATTGATGCCGTCCTCGAAAACCAGCTCGATCGGGCGACGCTTCAGGTTGGCCCCGGTGACTGGCCGCAGTGGGGTGGCTCCCGGCAGCGCAACAACACACCATCTGGCGATGGCATTCCGACCGCGTGGGACGTCAAGAGTGGGACGAATATCAAATGGTCAGTCAAGCTCGGTTCGGAAACCTATGGCAATCCTGTCATTGCAAATGGAAAAATCTTTATTGGCACGAACAACGGACAAGCGTACCTGAAGCGATATCCGAACTCAGTAGACCTCGGCGTGCTGCTCTGCTTCGATGAGGCGACGGGCAGATTCCTCTGGCAGTACTCCAGCGAAAAACTCGTCACCGGGCGCGTTCACGACTGGCCACATATGGGCATGCCGTCAACGCCGGTCATCGATGGCCAGCGACTGTGGGCGACGACCAATCGCGGTGAGGTTGTCTGCCTGGATACCGAGGGCTTCCTCGATGGGGAAAACGATGGCGCATTCCGGGACGAAGTGAACCAGAATCTCGACGAGGCCGACGTCCTGTGGAAGTTCGATATGATGAAGGAACTGGGTGTGTCGCCGCACAATATGAGTCACTGTTCAATTCTGGTGGTCGACAACATGCTGTTTGTCTGTACGTCGAACGGAGTTGATGAAAGTCACATCAATATTCCTGCTCCGAACGCACCCAGTTTCATCGCACTGAATCGTGACACGGGGAAAGTGATTTGGACGGACAACTCACCGGGAAACAACATTCTACACGGTCAATGGGCATCGCCCAGTTTTGGCATCTTCGACGGGCACCCTCAGGTTCTCTTCCCCGGTGGCGACGGCTGGCTGTACAGCTTCGATCCGAAAGGCGATGGTCAGGGCCACTCGAAATGTCTCTGGAAATTCGACTGCAATCCAAAGGATGCAGTCTACTTGCTCGGGGGTCGATCGACGCGCAATTCTCTGATTGGCTTTGCCTGCATCTATGACGGCCTTGTATACCTGGCCACGGGAGAAGATCCAGAGCACGGGGTCGGAGCGGCACGACTCTGGTGCATCAACCCTTCCAATAAACTGGATGGCAGCGACGTGAGTGCTGATCTCGTGGTGGACAGGGACGGACAGATCGTGCCGCATCGGCGGCTTTGTGCGGTAGTTCCCGCGCAGGGCGAACGCGTCATTCCCAATCCCAAATCCGCTGTCGTCTGGAAATTTTTACAATTCGACCGCATTGGCGATGGAGCGATTGATTTTGAGGAAACGCTTCATCGTTCCCTGGGCACTGCCGTAATTAAGGACGACGTGCTCTACATCGCCGATTACTCGGGGCTCTTCCTCTGCCTCAACGCCAAGACTGGAGATCCGTACTGGAGCTACGATATGTTTGCAGGCGCTTGGGGTTCGGCTTTGATCGTCGATGGCAAGGTTTACATCGGAGACGAAGATGGCGATGTGGCGATCTTTCACCATTCCGGCGATCCGGAAGCGGTCTCCAGGAATGGAATACCTTTCGCAGAACTCAACATGGGCACGTCGATCTATTCAACACCGGTTGTCGCGAACAATGTTCTTTACATTGCGACACGGAACATGCTCTACGGCATTGAAAGCCAACCATGAAACAGATGATTGCGAGTCTGACGGAAACGACTGCGATGGTCAGAGTCTGTCTCATTATAGCCGGATTCGTGTGGCTTGGTGGACTGTTCAACAGCCTGCTTCCTGCAGACGACTGGCCGATGCTGGGGCGCGATGGCGCGCGGAATTCTGTAAGCCTCGAACAAAACGCACCCACGGTGTGGTCCGTTGAAGCGCGTGAAGAAGGCCGTCTGATTCGGGAAACACGCGGGGTGCGGTGGTCAGCTCCGTTGGGTGCAGAGACGTTTTCATCGCCGGTTGTGGCGAATGGACTGGTTTGGATTGGAACATATCAGACGCCGACAGGTGAGAAAGATCCCAACCGACGTCTGGGCATATTGAAGTGCTTTCGGGTGGCGGATGGAAAGCCAGTCTATGAATTCCTGTCGCCGCCGCTGGCCCGCCCACACGACATGCAGTCGCATGGGCTGGGGAGTTCTCCGCTGATCGAAAGGGAACGGCTGTGGATTGCGACAAACCGTGGAGAGGTTCATTGTCTGGACATCGGCCCGCTGATTCGCGGCGAAGGGCCGCCGCGCGAACTCTGGAAGCTGGATCTGATCAAAACGTTTGAACCGTTCCAGCGTGCGGCGATCATGGGGCCGCCGCGTCCCTGTTCCATCGGGGCTTCATGGAACGGTCGGATCTATGTGACCATCAACAATGGCGTCGGCGAAGATTACGTCACGGTCCCCAAGCCGGATGCGCCGAGCCTCGTCTGTCTGAACAAGGAGACAGGCGAAGTCTTTTGGAAGAACAATTCTCCCGGAGCGAACATTCTGGTGACGCAATCCTCCAGCCCCACGGTTGCCGAGATTGCTGGTCAGGTGCAGGTGATCGTGCCGCAGAGTGACGGTTGGGTGCGCGCATTCGACCCTGAGACAGGAACCAGGCTTTGGGAATTCGACATCAATCCGAAGGCGACTGTCTATACGCTCTTCGGCCGCAGCAACCGCAATAGTTTGCTGGGGAACGCTGTCGTCTACGAAAACCGCGTGTACATCGCATCGGGAC
>JBBJME010000013.1:0-47488 GCA_037719765.1 Planctomycetaceae bacterium | reverse complement strand
CAAGGAAAGTGGTGCTTGCACCGTGTAACCAGTCTGCACAAACAGCTTTCGTTCCAACTGCTCAGTGATGGTCCCCACCGCCATGGCCACCATGGCCATCATGGCCACCATGGCCACCATGGCCACCATAATGTCCGCCGTGCCCACCGTAATGATGTCCGCCATAGTGCCCTCCGTGATGATGTCCGCCATAGTGCCCACCATGCCCTCCGTAGTAGCCTCCGTGGCCGCCATAATACCCGCCATTGCCGCCGTAATAACTTTGTCCGAAGCCGATGCTGATCCCGTACGATGGTTGGATATACGCAGACCGATACACGGGCGCGTAAGAGTATGCCGGGGGATAAAAGTATGCCGGGGCGCAGGAATACCCATAACCGCCGCCGTAGCCATAAATGTGTTGCGCCTGAGCAGTATCGTTTGCACCAAACATGGCCAGTGCTGATCCAGCAATGGTGATCATCAAAATCCTGTTCATGATCCTACCTTTCAAACCAATCGAGTGTAAAATTCCGCACGTCCTGAGGGAGACCGAATCCTCTTCGTCTCTCAATGATAGACATTTCCGATGCCATTAATCGGCGGAAATTGCCGAATCTTGACCATTCGCAGTAGTCGCGCGAACGAAGTGATAAGATAGTCATTTGGCAAAAACTGGGAGGGCGACAGTTGTGTCGTCAAAAGAACAACAAATGTCGTCGGACTGAGGTCGAACGTCGTGTGTCTCTGACGTGACATCACAATTCAGAACGAACCGCTTCCCGAGGCGAAATGTTGAGATTCTGCGGCGAGTTTGTTCTCCCTGTAAATCGGATGGCCCAAATATTGCTGACCTTATATAAGGGTGATCGCAATTTCAAGTTCGAAAATCAATTGCAAGCATTTGCTGATTTCTGTCGAAGTAGAAGGTCGTGGCAGGCGGAGAGATTGCGGCGCGTACGTCCGTACTCTAGCCTTCATCACATGCGAAGGATCTCGCCGGGGAGTTTTGCGAAATGTGGGTGAAGTTGATTGTTTCAGTAACACTGCTGCCGATGCTGCTGCACAGTATCTTTGGCTGTTGCTGGCACCACGCCCATTCTGAATGCGATGATCCGTGCGTGCGTTTGACGGCGGACTCACACGCTGGCCACAGTCATGCTCACTGTCAATGCGTTGAAGACAATGATCCGAATTCCCCTTCGCCAAGCGGAGATGACGAACCGTGTGATGATGTTCGTTGCGTCTACATCGCGGCTAAGCCTGTCGGAGTCACATTTGCATTCGAACTTTACGAGCATGGCGAAATATTGGACGTGAGTGGCTTCCAGTTCCTGAGTGCGCCTGCAACGAAGCTCATGAACCTAGATCAAAACCGCACTGTTGTCGCCGCGCTGGAGCAATGCGCGCTGACTCAGGTTTGGATTGTCTAGCGAACTGCCGACCATCCTGCCTGCGATGGTTGATTGCGACTCTATTGAATGACCGCTTTGGCGTCGCCGTTTCAGAGCCCTCGGCATATTTTTCCACACCAGTTTTTCGCACGCTGCTGCTGCGCTGCGGTTTGAGAGCAACAGTCATGATTTCTATCGGAAAAGCTTTGCGCTCCAGGTGGCTCTGGGGCATCGGAATGGCGGCGCTGATCCTGATCGGGTTCGCAACACGCGCAGTGTGGTGGGAACCAGGTCAAGCCTGGGTACGAAACACAATTTCCGGCAGTCGCAAGGTGTCTCCACTGGACAGTCATGATCATGGAAGCAGCGCAGGTGGTGAAGATCCGCATGCGCATGAAGGTCATGATCACGGCCACGACGAGGGCACTTCTTTGGCATTGTCCGCGCAGGCGCAGGGAAACATTGGTCTGTCGCCTGAGTATCTGCAGCCTGTCAAACTGGAGACATTTCGGCGGTCCATCACAGTGCCCGGGATCATCGTGGGACGGCCAGGGCGAACTCGGCTCGAGATTTCGACGCCGATGGCGGGCGTCATCACGCATGTTCATGCGGTGCAGGGAGAGGCGGTCGATCCCGGTACCCTCTTGTTTGAACTCCGAATTACGGCTGAGGAATTGGTTTCCACTCAGACAAATCTTTTACGGACCGTTGGCGAGCTGGATGTCGAGAACCGCGAGATCGCGCGACTTTCGAAAGTCACAGAATCCGGTGCCGTCTCTCAGAAGACATTGCTCGAACGGCAGTACGCGAAGGAAAAACTGGAAGTTCTGATGAATGCACAGCGTGAAGCGTTGCGTCTGCATGGCCTTTCTGAACGACAAATTGATGACATTACAAAGAATCACAAACTCCTGCGCGATTTGCAAATCGTGGCGCCGGGACGCGATCAGCACGGTGCAGAAGAATTGATCTTGTCCCGCACGGAGGTGACTCCTGTCTCGCTGGCCATCAGGCAGGAACGGCAGCTGGCGGACGAGAATGCCGCGCTCGATGATGCCCATTCGCCCGATGCTTCCAAAGTCCCCCTCATTCTGCAGGAGGTCCTGGTTCACAAAGGAGAAACAGTGGCCGCGGGAGCAACTCTGGGCGCACTGGCAGACTATTCTGAACTCTATATCGAGGGCCGAGCGTTTGAGCAGGATCTCGACGTTTTGTCGCAAAGTGCCCTGCGAAACTGGAAGATCACCGCCGTCTTCGAGGGAGCAGCGAACTCCGTCAAACGCATCGAGAATCTTGACTTGGTGTATTCGGCCAGTGAAATCGATGCGGAAGCCCGCTCACTGTCGTTCTTTGTGCGACTGCCGAACGAAGTCGCGCGTGAAGTTCCGTCGCCGAATGGTCAGCGATTTCTGGACTGGAAGTACCGGCCGGGGCAGCGGCTTCAATTGCTTGTGCCGGTCGAAGAATGGGAAAACCAAATTGTCCTTCCTGTGGATGCGATTGCCCGGGAAGGCGCTGAATCATTTGTCTTTCAGCAGAACGGCAATCATTTTGACCGCGTTTCCGTCAGAGTTGCGTATCGTGATTCGACGCATGTGGTCGTCGCCAGCGATGGTTCCATATTTCCCGGCGATGTCATCGCGCTCCGTGGCGCCCATCAAATGCAAATGGCTCTCAAAAACAAATCGGGTGGCGGTGTTGATCCTCACGCCGGACACAACCATTGACGTGTCGATTGTTGAGTTTTGATTTTCGATTGGGAGCAACGCTGTGGGTGAACAGGAATTGAAGATTCGAACGAAGCAATTCTCTCTATTAGCCGCGAACCTTGTCGAGCCACTTCTTCAAGAGGCCAATGAACTCACAGGCATCATGGTGGCCTCTCGCAAAACCGCTGGCGCTCGATAGTCAATTCAGAATTCATCAATCAAAAATCGAAAATCAAAAATGCTCAACTCCATCATTCGATTCGCATTGCGCCAGAGAATGATTGTCCTGGCGCTGGCTGTACTTGTGACGGGATACGGTACTTACGTGGCATTCCATACGCCGATTGACGTATTTCCGGACCTGAATCGTCCGCGCGTCGTCGTCATGACGGAAGCCCCGGGACTGTCACCGGAAGAAGTCGAATCGCTGATCACGTTTCCCATCGAAACAGCACTGAATGGTGCCAACGGTGTCGAAGCCGTTCGCAGTTCCTCCGGTGTCGGGATTTCTGTGATCTACGTCGAGTTCGGCTTCAATACCGACATCTACAACGATCGTCAGGTCGTCAACGAACGCCTGCAGCTTCTGCAGGGCCGGTTTGCGGACGGTGTCACGCCACAACTGGCTCCAATCTCATCGATCATGGGGCAGATCCTGATGCTCGGGATGTTCAGTGAAGGCGACAAGACTGAACCACTGGAACTCAGAACTCTCGCCGACTGGGTTGTCCGACAACGCCTGCTGACAATTCCGGGAGTGGCTCAGGTCTTCACAATGGGCGGTGGACGTAAGCAGTTTCAGATCCTTGTCGATCCGGAAAAACTGCTGCGTTTCGGTGTTTCCCTGCAGCAGGTCAAAGATGCCGTTATCAACAGCAATGAAAATGCGACCGGCGGTTATCTGGATCAACAGGGGCCAAACGAACTGCTTGTGAGGGCTCTGGGCAGAGTTCAAACAATCGAAGATATCGAACAAATTGTTGTCACAATCCGAGAAGGTCGCCCCGTCACGCTCGCTCAAATTGCGAAAGTCGCTGCGGGAGCTCAGAGCAAACGCGGGGACAGTGCGGCATTTGAACGTGTGAAAGCCGCGGACGGCTCGGAGGAGTGGTCCGGCGGATCATGCGTCGTCCTGACAATCAATAAGCAGCCCGGCGCTGACACGCGTGCTGTGACCGACAATGTGTTCAAGGCGATCGAGGAACTGAGTGCCTCGTTGCCGAAGGACATTCGCGTGATTCCGCTGTATTCGCAGAAATCATTCATCGATCGAGCCATTGAAAACGTCATGATCGCTCTTCGTGATGGAGTGATTCTGGTGATCATCATTTTGGTGTTGTTTCTGATGAACGTGCGAACGACGTTTATCACGCTGACTGCCATTCCTTTGTCACTGGTCATTACGGCCCTGGTCTTTGCGATCAGCGGGATGTCGATCAACACCATGACGCTCGGCGGACTGGCGGTGGCCCTGGGAGAACTCGTGGATGACGCAATCGTTGATGTTGAAAATATCTTCCGGCGACTCAACGAAAACCGTCACGCCGCCAATCCAAAGCATCCGCTGCTGGTTGTGTATCAGGCAAGTACCGAAGTTCGTAACTCGATCGTCTTCAGTACGATCATTGTGTGCATCGTGTTTGTCCCGCTGTTCGCATTAACAGGCATGGAAGGTCGGCTGTTCGCTCCGCTGGGAATTGCTTACATCGTTTCCATCGGAGCATCATTGCTGGTCTCGCTCACAGTGACTCCGGCATTGTCGTACTTGTTATTGGGACATTCAAAGATCTCCGAACACAGAGCCGACGGATTTGTGCTGCGTTTTCTGAAGAGTATCGCCAGCCGGATTATTCGCTTCAGCCTCGCATTTCCGCGGTTGAATCTGACCGTCGTCATAATCGCCGTATTGATCTCTGCGGTGTTCGTGATGAACCTCGAGCGTGACTTCCTGCCGCCTTTCAACGAGGGCTCAATTCAACTCAACGTGGTGCTTCCCCCGGGGACATCACTTGCTGTCTCTAACAGTATTGCCGCAAGATGTGAGCGCCGACTCATGCAGGTGCCGGACGTCGTGCGTGTCGGCCGCAGAACAGGCCGAGCAGAACTTGACGAACATGCTGAGGGCGTCAATACCAGTGAACTGATCATTGACCTCAACCCGAGTTCGCATCGCACGCGGGAAGAACAGATCAATGAAATTCGCGAGGCGATGGCCGATATTCCAGGCGTCGTGTCAGCTGTTGAGCAGCCAATCTCGCATCTGATTTCGCACATGCTGTCGGGTGTGAAGGCTCAGATTGGCATCAAAATCTATGGCGACGATCTCGATCTGCTTCGCCGAAAGGCGCAGGAGATGGAACAGGCGGTGAAGTCTGTCCCCGGCGTTGCCGATCTGATGCTGGAGCCCCAGGTGCTGATTCCCCAGTTGCGCATCGAATTGCGCCGCGATAAGTTGGCGCTGAACGGATTGACTGCCCGCGATGTGAATCAGGTGATTGAAACAGCGTTGAATGGAGTGGTTGTGTCCGAAGTGCTGGATGGTCAGAGAACATTCGACCTTGTTGTGCGCTTCGATAAACAGGATCGGGAAAACCTCGACGTGCTGCGCAGATTATCAATCGAGCTGCCGGAAGGTGGATCCGTTCCACTGGAATCCGTCGCCAGGATTTACGAGGCAGGTGGCCCCAACACGATCAATCGCGAAAATGTGCGGCGCCGGATCGTGCTGCAGTGCAATGTCAGCGAACGTGGTGTGGTCGATGTGGTGAAAGACATCCAGCAAAAACTCGCGCCCATCACCGCGACGCTGCCGCCCGGTTACTTTGTGGAATATGGCGGTCAGTTCCAGAGCCAGCAGGAAGCGAGCCAGATTCTTGGCGTGTTGTTTCTTGTCTCACTGGTCGGCGTATTCCTGACACTGTTCGTGATGTTCCGTTCTGTCAATTTAAGTCTGCAGGTCATGGCGGCATTACCCATGGCTTTCATCGGCAGCGTGGCCGCACTGGTGCTGACAGGTCAGACGCTCACGATTGCCGCGATGGTCGGTTTCATCTCACTGGCAGGGATCGCGTCACGCAATGGAATTCTGCTGCTGAACCACTATCTGCATCTGGTGAAATACGAAGGCGAAACCTGGTCACACTCGATGATCATTCGCGCAGGGCTGGAACGTCTGGCACCCGTGTTGATGACAGCTCTGACTGCCGGCATCGGTCTGGTGCCCCTGGTGCTGGCGGCTGGCGAACCAGGTAAAGAGATCCTGTACCCTGTCGCGACTGTGATCCTTGGTGGTGTCATAAGCTCGACACTTCTGGACTTCTTCGTGCATCCCGCGCTGTTCTGGCTATTCGGTCTGAAAGAAGCTCAACGCGTTGTCAACGAATCAATGGAAGAGATTGCGTTGGTTGAACCGCACGAAGAGATCTCACACTCCCCGCAAGTTCACAATTCATCACACGGAGGAACTTTGTCGTAGCGTGCCATGCATCGGTTGCGTATCGAGTCATGGCGATGTGCAGAGGGCTGGGATGTGAAGTCCGATAAGATGCTCACGTGCCCGACGACGACTTGTGCTGCGGGATGGTACAATTCGTGAACAGTCGGACGCTCATTCAGAAGCGGCCTGAAACGGTCGCCCCCGAATTCCGATTCGGTTCAAATTGTGTCATCACCGTTCTTTACTTTTATGCATTTTCAGCGGAAGAACTGTTTGCTGTTTCCGGTTTCCTGTTTCTTGTAAGGGGTGTTATATGATTCGTATTCAATTGCCGTTTCGATCGTTGCGTATCCTGTGCCTGCCGGTTGCGGGTCTCACTGTTCTCTGGCTGGCCGGATGCAGTGAGTCGGGTTCTGATCCTTCGACTGCGGCTGGAGGGGCTCCCATGGTAGCCGATGGTCCACCTGAAACCGGGTCACATGCCGAGCATGCTCATCCCAGCGAAGGTCCGCATCACGGTGATCTGGTGGAGCTTGGGAATGAAGACTTTCACGCGGAAGTTGTGCACGGCGAAGGCGGCAGCGTATCCATCTATATTCTCGACAGTGCGGCCAAGGCGGCAGTACCAATCGATGCAACGGAACTGACCATCAACATCACACACGATGGCAATGCCGAACAGTTCAAGCTGCTCGCCGATCGCGATGCTTCAGACCCGGAAGGCAAGTCTTCACACTTCTCACTCAAAGATGAAGAACTTGCGTCAGACCTCGACAATCACGATGCCGCAGCAAAACTGGTTGTTGTGATCAATGGCAAGTCGTACTCCGGCAAGATCGCGCACGATCATGACGCTGACGACAAGCATGACGACGGACACGAGCACGAAGATTGACACCATCACACGCAAAACACAGTTGGAACTTGCCCTGCTGCTGCCTGAGATTCCGGATCGTCGCGATGCGTGCGTCCAGCGTCTCATCGACTTGTTGAAAGCAAAAGACGGAGTTACTGAAGCACACGTCACGGACCCTGGCGGGAAGCCTGCAGGGCGGCTGTGTGTGCACTTTGATGCGGATCGAATCTCGATTGCGGAAGTTCGCGATCTGGCCCAGCGAGCCGGGATGGCACGAAGGATCGACACTTCTTGTCGTATTCAATGCGCTCCGACTGCTGAGTTTTCGAGGCAAGTAGGCAGCATTTCGAGTTGGCGCAAGGCCGTGGTTGCCGAAGACCGCTCAAGGGGAGCATTTTGGCAATGTTGGATTCACGCTTCTATTGAACGACGATCTTCAATGGGACATCCGCGCTGGAGTTGGGCTCAATGAAGCCGCCGATGACTACTTCCTCGGCTCCGTCCTGCCTTGGTGACGAAGGCCTGGGCAATGGTGAGAATCCTCCCGTCTGGGGAGCGATGCCATTCAATCAGGGAACTGGACTGGCCAAGGACGTACAGCTGGCTGCATGAAGTTTGGGGTGTCAGCTGCGTTAATATTCATCCACTGTGTGTTTCTCCTGCACGCGAGATTCGGCACTCACTGGCTGCATCGCCGTCACACTCAAGGCGAGGTAGATCGCCAGCACAATACCAGACAACGAAACCAAAGCCGCGATACCCAGGCTGAGGGTCATTGAATAATGTTCAGGACGTTCCCGCAAAGGCAGTGCCCTGCTGAATTTCAGATGCTGCCATGTCGACACAGCGATCATGAAAGCTCCGAGAAGCACAAAAGAAATGCCGATGAATGACGAAATGACCTGATTGCGCTCAACCATCTGACCACGAACAATCATCAGGAAGACGCCAAAACGAGCCACCAGGAACCCGAGACCAATGACGGCGATTCCTGTCCGCAACCACGCCAGCAGTGTTCGTTCAGCGGCAAAATAAACTCGTGGATCTGACTCGGCATTCATAAACAGCCTTCTCAGTGCGCAATCTTTGCTGGAGTTGACGGACGATCCGGTACATGCCGGATTGTTCCGTCTTCCATTTCGTAGATGGTATCAGAAACTTCCAGAGTTCGTTGGTCAAGAGTCACTACAATGACTCTGGCACCGTGTTCTCGGGCCTCTCGTGACCGAAGGCTGTTAATGCCATGTCCCGGCAGCAGATGGAAGTCAAAGGAGTAAACCAGGATTGTCAGAACAAGTTGAAATCGCCGTGCGACTTGGTTTTTTCGGAAGTGTCCTGCTCATCATGACACTCTGGGAATTGCTCGCGCCTCGCCGTCCCTTGACGGTTCGCAAAGCCCCTCGCTGGGCGAGCAACCTCAGCCTCGTGGTGCTGAACATCGTCATGGCGCGATTGCTTGTCCCGATCACCGCGATGAGCGCGGCCATTATCGCCCAAACACGAGCATGGGGCCTGCTGCATCAAGTCAACTGGCCGTCGTGGGTCGAGGTGGTCATTGCGGTGCTGGCGTTCGATCTGGCAGTCTACCTGCAGCACGTCATGTTTCATGCGATTCCGGTGCTCTGGCGTTTGCACATGGTCCATCACGCTGACCTGGACTTCGACGTGACCACTGGTCTGCGGTTCCACACACTGGAAATCCTGCTTTCCGCGTTCATCAAACTGGCTGTGATCGTAGTTCTTGGTCCATCGGCTGTCGCGGTCGTCGTCTTCGAAGTACTGCTCAACGCCACCGCAATGTTCAATCACAGTAACGTGCGAATGACGGCATGGCAGGACCGCCTGCTGCGATGGATCGTCGTCACGCCGGACATGCATCGCGTTCATCATTCTGTGATTCAGCGAGAAACAAACAGCAACTTCGGTTTCAATCTGCCGTGGTGGGACGTTCTACTCGGCACGTATCGCTCTCAACCTGCGGAGGGGCATGAGAAAATGACGATCGGACTTTCGCATTTGAGAGACGAAAAGCAGGTCGATCGACTGACGGGAATACTGAGGCTGCCGTTTCGATCGCAGCGCGAAGTGGATTCCAGTCACATCGAAACCAGCGTAGTGAGCGGCAGAACTCAGTCGCACTCGTAGAAAGTCCTTGAAATATGTCACGTTTCTCGAAGTGCATTAACAATTGGAACGGTCGCGGCCTGGATTGCGGGTGCCAGCCCGGCAACAACGCCCACAGCCAGCGAAACTACAGTTCCTGATCCGGCCAGCCACCATGACGGACGGAATGCGATCGTCGCACCTTCGGCACCGATCGCGAAACCTCCAACGGCCAATAGGCCCAGTGCAAGACCGGTTCCCGCGATACCACCAACCGCGCACAAAATCGTGCTTTCTGCCAAAACAAGTCGCATCGCGCGCATCGGACGCACGCCGATCGTCTGCAACACTGCGTATTCCTTAATGCGATCCTGTACGCTCATGACCGTGGTGGTGGCAACCAGAGACAGAACCAGTCCGACACAGGCGTAGCCGAGCCAATGTGCAAATCCGATCAGATCCACCAGATCGGACAGCGTGCTCGCACGGAAAGCCCCTTTGCGACGAGTTGTCGTCGCGACCGGTCCGGCCCGCAGAACTTCGTCGATCTCGGAGGCGACCAGATCAGGGTCGGCATCATCGGTCAGCAGAACTTCATGCTGAGTCACCAGTCCGACAGCGTCAAGGCCACGTGTGTATTGCAGGAATTCGAGGCTTGTATAAATCAAGTTCTCTTCAGACGGCACCGTTGACCGAAAGACGCCGGCGACGTTGACCGACAGATCACCGATCGAAAACTGATTTCCGACGTTTAACCCTCGACGCTGCGCCACATTACGACCGACAATCGCTGCGTCCCGGCGAGAACCGAATGCGGTCCATGATCCTTCGACAAGTTCGACCGGCCTCGCGGCCTGAATCTGATCCGGAGCAGCACCGTTGAATACGACAATGTCGAGACTCGCCCGACAGTTGTTTGTCCAAACCTGAATCGGCATCACATCCCGAACACCTCGGACTTCCTTGATCTTTCGCGCATAGTCTTCAGGCAATCGACTGCTCGTCGGGCAAAATCGATTCTCCTGAAACACGATCAGGCTGCGATCCGCGTCCGATCCGGTCGTCAGCCGTTGCAGACCTTCCTGGACGGAGCCGACAAAGCAAAAGACAAACATGGCCACCGCCGCACCCGTTACGGTCAGCAGAGTGCGAGTACGATGACGCCACAACGTTTTCAAAACATAAGTCAACATTGCTTTCGTTCTCGTTTCAGGCGATTGCCAATTGCGAGTCGAGGAATTTTCCGCGATCCAGTACCAACTGACGCGATGCGATCATGGCGACATGGGTGTCATGCGTGACCATCAGCATCGTGATATTGAGTTCCTGATTCAGTCTTTGCAGTAACACCTGAATCTGTTCGCTCGTTTCGGAATCCAGACTGCCGGTCGGTTCGTCGGCAACAACGACTTTTGGGTGGGCGACGATTGCACGGGCGATGCCAACTCGTTGTTCCTGACCACCGGAAAGCTGTCTCGGATAATGATCGGCTCGATCAGTCAGTCCCACAGCTTCAAGCGCCAGTTCGACTCGCATGCGCCGTTCGGATGATGACAGTTTCAGCAGCAAAGTCGGCAGTTCAATGTTTTCGTAAGCTGTCAGCACAGGAATGAGGTTGTGAGTTTGGAAAATGTATCCCAGATTCGCTGCTCGCCAGTCGGCCAGCCGGCTACGTGATAGTCCGGTAATTTTCGTACCATCAACCGTAATGGTTCCTGCGTCCGGACGGTCAATTCCGCTCACCAGGTTCAGGAGCGTACTCTTGCCGGTACCACTCGGCCCCATCAGCGAAACGAATTCCCCTGCGTGGATCTGGAGACTCACGTCATCCAGTGGCGTGATGGTTTCATCACCCTTTCGAAAACTTTTACTGACGCCATTGAGTTCTACCAATGCCATTATGATTTATCTCCCGATTCCGAGGGTTTGATCTTCGCCGCTGACGACCACGAAATCACCGGGATGAAGGCGATCTGCACCTGACGAGATCAGTTTTTCCGTGATGTTCAGACCATCGACGACTTCCACCAGACCGTCCTGACTGACACGACCGACCGTGATTGGCTTTCGCAGGGCTTGATTGCCCGCGTCAACCACCCACACGAATGTTCCACTTTCACCCGAATGCACTAACTGCTCCGGGACGAAGAGCCGTTCTGTCTCGTTTCGATCCAATGATGTTGCAGCAATTCTGGGTGCCAGGAAAGTTGCCGTCACCAGCATCTCCGGACTGACTGTTGGCGGCGGATCTGTCAATTCGACTTTGACTTCCAGAGTATTCTTCTGAATGTTGGCAGAACTGGTTGATTGCAGAACACGCCCCTGAATCGTGTGACCTGATGATGCCGTCTCGATCTCGACCGGCTGACCAGGCGTGACCATTTGCACGTCTTCCAGACGAACGTCAGCTCGCACCTGCAAACGCGCCGGATCGTACAGTTCCACAACGGTGCTTGAACTTTGTCCCCCGTTCGCATCCAATCCCATCACGCGCATTCCCGGTGAAGCCACCAATCGCAGGACACGACCGTTGATCGGTGACCGTACGACATTTCGCTGGAGGATCAGCGTGGCTTTTCGCAGTAATGAACTTGCTTCGTCACGCAGGGCCGCCGCAGAGATGACTTTCGCTTTTGCTTCTTCCAATTGACGTCGTTCCTCGACCAGCAATTCCAACTGTGTTTGCACAGCATTCACTTTGTTCCGGCATGCGTCGATCTCGCGTTTCAGGTTCGGCTGTCGGACACGTAATTCACGCAGCGTTGCATCAGCCTCTGAGTCTTCGGCTTCGGCCTGCTGAAGTGTACGAGCTGGGATTGCAGCTCCTGCCACTCGTCTGCTTTCGACGGTGGCGGCTGTAAACTTCAGCCTTGCTTCGGCTGCCTCGATCAAAAATGGCAGCTTGTCGAATTCCGTCTTCGCCCTGGCCAGCAGGCTGTTGGCCTCAGCCAGCTGAACGGTCAGGTGAACCGGGTTCTCAAGGCGAATTATGGCCGCATCCCGTTCCGCTTCGGCTCTCTGCAATTCACCGCCACGGATCGCCAGTGTCGCTTCGGATTGCTCAACGGCCAGTTCCGCATCAATCGAAATCAGGCGCGCGATCGGTTCGCCCCTGTTTACCTGCTGTCCCTCGACGACCAGTAATTCTTCAATCACTCCCGGAGCGAGAGCAGCAACACTGATGGCCGTTGGACGAGGCTCGATCCATCCAGCGGCCTGAAACAATACCGTTCCGGCCTGTTGTACGTCGCTCCGTTTGACAATCACGGGTACGACCGTGACGGACTGCTGCGGCCATAACTGGCGACCCGCTGTTGCGCCCAGCAGTGCAAGAAACCCCAGCAGAATGGTGAGAGGCAGGACGTACCGCGAAAGCCACCGGCGCGGGCCAAGTCTTCCGGCGGTGCTCTTCGTTGGTGAACGGTCCAGCGCCAGTTTGCTAAGATCAAGTCGTAATTCACTCATGGCTCACTTGCCCGGCCGTACAAAGACCTGACTTGCGGCAACGGTCAAGTTGCCTTGATCGTCGACCCGAGCCGTCCCCTGGACAACCACCGTCGAAAGCTCTTTGACGTTCAGCATTTTGCGTGCGTCAGCGGCGACGGGTTTACCGGTGTCATCGACGATTTTGACCGTAGCAATGTTGCCTTTCACCTGGTCCTGCGTACAGCAGTAGTCCCATGGTGTGGGGCAACCTTCGTCCGCAGCGCAATAAGGCACTTTCGGATCGACAATCGTAAACGCCGCAAGTCCATCGACGAATGGTTTGGAAGAGCCACCGATGACGCCGACCAGTGTCACCGCCTCGTCATCCTTGACTGATTCCCGTGCTTTACCAACCGGCAACGCTCCTTCGGGTTCAAAAACAGCAAGGTATTGTGAGCTTTCACTGCCGCCCGTCGTATCCGATTCCTGTACCACAGGTGAGCTGTTGCATCCGGCAGCGAATGTAACTGCACCAAGGAACATCCAATTCGACATCTTCATTTCAATTCTCCGAGTAAAGGTTGTTGCAGCTTGAAAAGGGGTCAGGAACCAATAGTGCGGAGCACCCTCTGGGCCATTTGGCTATTGGTTCCTGACCCCTTTTTCAAGCCTGACAAAGTACGAATCAAACTGCTTTCAAACTTATCGCCACCGATTCACGCAATGCTTTGAACGCCGGTGGCAGCGTTCCAAGTACACCAAGCAACAATCCCACGCCGCATCCCACCAGAATGCAGACGCTGTCTATTCTCAATGTGAACGCTCCCATGGTAAATCGCACGGCCATGCCGTTGAACATCGTGAGTGCAATCAGGCCTGAGAGGAGCGAAGCCGCAGCAGCTAATAAAACGCCTTCCTGAATTAAGCTCAGCAGGATTGCCCGACGCCGAAATCCAATCGTCTGCAAAGTGGCAAGCTCACGAACGCGCCCTGCCACCGCTCCATACATCATGTTGAGTCCCGCAAAGACACCTGCAGCCGAAACCAACACGACGACAAGCCACGCCAGCAATCGCACGGGCTTGTAATGCTGTTGAAGAGTTGCGTAGTAATCCGTTTCGCGAATCGCCCGCAGCTCCAGGTCGGTTCGCTCTTTGCAAAACAATTCCACTTCCGCAGGCGATGCTCCTGATGCCAGGAGCATCGCTACCAGGCTCAGGTCTTGCCTCTTTGTCGCGGTTTGAAAGTCTGTAAGGTTACACCAGATTTCTGATTCATATGCGGCACCACCGGCGGAGAACTGTCCGCTGATCGTCCACAATCGTCCTTCAAATTCGACTGATCGGCCGATCGTCATCGCTTCCGCTCGGCTGCCCAGCTTGAAAGACGCCAACCGTCCGACCATCACTTCTCCTAACGCCGGCCAATCACCCGCGATGAGTTTGACTCCACGACGCACCAGTGGGGCATTACGAGTCACACCCCGGACCAAACCCAGTCCGCCACCAGTCTTTGAGTCTTGACGCGAGTCCCGAGATACAACTCTGGCGAAACATGCGCGACCCCAAATCTTTTCCATGTCCCATCGAGGCTCGCGGTTAACAGAGCTGGTGTTCGAGCAGCAATAGACGAATTCTCGATGTTCTCCGCTGAGTTCACCGAATAGATCAGTACGACTTCTTCGTCACCACTCACCAACAATGACTGTTCCAGTCCTCGAATGAATCCCACAACGACGAATACGAGCATCACCACCGTCGCCAAAGCAACGAGCGTCAATGCCGTTCGGACTGGCCTGCGCCAGATTGCGAACACCGTATTCCAGGGTAGTAACATGGGCAGTCGAGAGTCACTTGAAAGTGGAATGCTGAATGCGTGAGCTACGACTTGCGCAAACACGCAACATCTTCGAGTAGCTCAACATGGGAAGCTCAAAACCAACGCCACATGTCCAGACATCAGGATACGTCTCAGCGGACGCATCAACCGATTAACGAACGGACAATGCTTAACCAGCGGCAAGCAAAGGCAGCGGGAAATGGTCGACTAAAGGAGCCAGGAATGATGCGCAATGCGCGCACCGCGACCGGAGTTGCGGCGATCCCAGTCCTGGACTGCGCCTGCGGACTCCTGCACCATGTCAACAATGATGTCACGCTCGATTCTCAACAGCCAACGGCCAACGCTGGCTGCCTGAGTATTCACATCCGGTAGTTCAAGGATGTCCTGAAGCGTTGCACCTTCGCAAATGCAGTTTGGACAAGAACAGTGATCGTTCGGATAGTCTTCAGAAGAATCCGAAACCGGTAACTCAGACTCGCAGTGGCAGCAGGAACATCCCGCGGGAACGCAATCATTCACACTCGCGGCAACCGGCTGGCAGGGCATGCAGCGCAACGGACACGTCAGTAAACTGGCAATTAGAATAATTGAGCAGACAAACTGGAACATGACTCAGAGTTTACGTTCATTGTAAACCGATTGCAATACAGTTGTTCGCTCCGCACTTCCCTCATCGGTACACAATAAGAAAAGCCCCGCTGGATTTGTGATCCAGCGGGGCTTTCAGTGATTCAAACCCTGATCGATTCGGTTCTGTCAGTTCTTTGGAACTTCTTCGCCTGGAGCGGCATCGCCGTCGGCGCCCGGTTTGTCTGCATCAGGTTCCGGATTGCTTTCTGCTTTGTCTTCAGATTCTACTGCGGCCTTCTTAGCTTCTGCAGCGTCTTGTTTCAGCTTTTCCAATTCCTGCTGGCTGACTTTTGCGGCTTCTTCGGCAGCGGTCTTTGCCGCAGTCATGTCCGTCAGCTTTTGTTCCAATTCCGCCCGAACCGTCTTAAGGGTGTCGCGTTCTTCGAAGGTCTTCTTGAGTTCACCCTGAACAGCCTTAAGTGAATCTTCGGACTTCTTACCGGCGTCCCGAAGAGCGGCGATCTGTTCAATGCACTGTTTGTGAGCCGCTTCGGCTTTGTCGCCACGTTCTGTCTGAGCGACCACGTTCTGACGCTCGGTTTCCAACTGCTGTGTGAGTGCAGCAATCTGGCTTTCGAGCTCGGACTTCAGTTTTGCGGAATCAGCCTGAACTGTTTCAATAGTGGTCTTTGCCGTTACCAGTTCCGCCTGCACGCCCTTGAGTTGAATCTCCATGTCGTCGGCATCTTCAGCGCGGCTGAGTGCTTTTGCGTAGGGCATCATCTCACGGTATGTGCCGTCCTTGGCCTTGTACCAGCGGGTCGAGCAACAGTTCGAACTCGCAGACACACGGCAGGAACGATGGCCTGCCTCGGCGACCGTTTCGCCAGCGGAGATGATGGTGAGAAGAATCAGCAGTTTTTTCATGTCATTGCTCTGATAGAGTTTTTTGGGGAGGCGAAAATCAATGCCGCTCGACCACTCAGTAGCAGCGAGCCATGAGCGAAACTTTGCTCAAACGTCGTATTCTGACAACACGTTTTCAAGTCGGCAGACGCAAGTCGTCCGGCAAAGTGGGGAAAAATCGGATTCTGCACTGTTTGCGGAGACCTTTCCATAAAGATTCCCCAGGAAGAGAACGTTTAAGGATCCGTTTCAAGATTGGCCTGCCAGTCGGTCCGTAAATACGACGGGCCAAAAGCACGTGCCAAGGGCAGACAACGATCGTTTTGAAACGAAAACTGCTTCGTGCGGAATTCGAGTAATCCACCTGGCTGCCGAGTTTGGGTGTTTCTCACTCATTCTCAGTCGAGGCTGGAGAATCAGACCTGCTTCGCGTGGCCTCGGGCAGGGTTCTTCCATACCCAGACGTCTTTCCCGCAGACGCAGGTAGCTGTTATAGCGAGCGGATGAGATGAGTTCCTGGGACACCGCTTCTTTTACGCCGCAGCCGTCTTCATGGGTATGCGTACAGTCCCTGGAACCGACAGCTGGAAATGAAAGGGCGGAATTCGATGTAATAGCCATCGACTTCGTCCAGAGAAATGTCCCACAACTCAAACTGCCGAATGCCGGGTGTATCGCAGACCCAGCCGCCAAAGGTCAATGGCACCAGACGAGCGCGGCGCGTGGTGTGAGTTCCCTTGTGAGTCCAGTCACCGACATCTGCTGTCTGCAGACCGAGTTCCTTATCGACGCAATTCAGCAGCGATGACTTTCCCACACCGCTTTGGCCGCTCACGGCTGTCTGGCGATTCTTGAGCAGGTGTCGAAGCTGATCGATTCCCCGTCCGTCCTTTGCACAGGACAGGACAACGTTGTATCCGATCCGACCGTAGGTGCGTACATGATGCAGCAGGGTGCTAGGATCGACGAGGTCGATCTTATTGATGCAGATGATCGGTTCGATGTTGAGGCGTTCGGCGCTGACAAGAAAGCGATCGATCAGTTGCGGTTTGAAGTCCGGATCAGCGGCGGTGCCCACGATGAGTACCTGATCAATGTTCGCTACCAGAATATGTTCGCGTCGCTGACTGCCGCGCGACAGCAGGCCGTGACGTGGTTCGACTCGTTCGATGACGCCCTGATTCGCATTGCCCTGCTGTCGGAAGAGCACTCGGTCACCAGTGACAACGACGTTGCGGGCATCGCGGGCCATCGACTTCAGGACGCCGCGCACAGAGCAAGCGAATTCCGATCGGCATCGTCCGGCACCATGACGTGCAGGCCGATAAAACTGGTGACGCGCCGCAGCCCTTCTTCATCGACCACACGCAGCAGTTGGTTGCCCTGCGACGAAATCCCGACCAGCGTTCTGCGTCGAGACAGATCACCGCGTCCGGTCACACGTTCGGAGTGATTGACGTCGGCTGCGGATTCCTGATCGTTCAACAGTTCGTCGGTCAGATTCTGTTGCCGCGTGCGAACCTGCTTGTTGCGGCGCAGATCAACTCGTACTTTTTTGCCATGCGGCGACCGATGCTGCTTGCGTCCTTTGTCTGCCATTCAGTTTGCCTGCACGACAATCTGATTATCCACCTTGCGAATACCTGGCTGCAGACGCATCAGGTTCGCGGCGAGGCGGCTTGTTGCTGCGCTGGGTGCGGAACCGGTGAGTACCGCGATGCCAGTTGAATTCAAGGCGACATCGATTCCTGCCAGTTCCGGTCGATCGGATGTGAAGCGGCCCAGCGATGCGATGTTGGCGTTGGCCAGACGTCCGTTCATTTGGGACTGCGATGCTGTGGGAAATGCAAACCCCACTCGCAGAGTTGTTCTGATCTCACGAACTGTTCCGGTTTGCTGTCCTGTGCTTTGCTGTGATAGATTATTCTGAATCGCCTGGAACTGACGATTCGTTCGCTGCTGATTCGCTGCCTGACTGGCACCGCCGATAAGATCCGAGGTTGCGTTCGAGCCGATAAAGGATTGGGCTGCGTTGGATGCTGCAGTCGATTCCCCCGGCACAGTGCCGGCGAAACTGCTGTTCCCCGACAGACCGCTGCCGGTCACGCCGCTCTGTCCAGTCGATGAACTGCCAGTCGAAGTCTGGCCTGTCGAGGATGTTCCCGTCGTATTGCCAGTACTTCCGGTACCTGTGATGCCGCCGATACCCATATTCCCGCCTGTCTGCGCAAAAGCGGTGGAAGCCAGTGACACAAGCACGAACGTCGTGGCAAGAATTCTGAATGATGTCATCATGAATAGATTCTCAATGCACAGGCATGGAACTCACTGAATCTGTAGCGTAAACCCTGCATGACGTTTCTGGTGACCGAAGAATCACCGCGATTGTTGAGAGTATCGCAAATTCAGGCCAGTCTTGTCGAATGGTAACCATGCCAAACGAAAAAATGTAAGTCTTGTCGTGAAAAATGTCCTGCTCTGCCGTTATCGTCCGAAGAGTGCCGGAACTCAACTTTTCCGACTGTGCCGCATTTTTCGTTTGAGTCGCACGCGAGAATGCGAGGCAAAACGTTAAAGTCAGGAACATCCTGGTGGCTGAATGAGTATACTCCAGCGTGCAAACCACCCGCAGAACCCCTGCTGACATCAGACAGAACACTCTGGATCGTGAAATCATGCCTCCTCGTCGCCCTCAATCCGGCACCGACAAACCCAAACGTACGGCTGCCAAACGCAAGCCGGTTGATCGTCCTGAACGCGCTGCGTCCAAAGGACCGAAGGGTAAACCTGATCGAGGCCCGCGATCGACCGTAAAACGGACTCGACCGGCCTTCAATGTGCCGGAAGCACGCGGCGTGCGATCCGCGCCCGGTGCGCCGCTGGACGACGCGACTGAAGCGATAGAGAAATCACCAGACCAGATGCGATTGCAGAAGTTTCTGGCCATGGCGGGGGTCGATTCCCGACGCAACTGTGAAGAGTACATCCGCACTGGCCGCGTCACAGTGGATGGTGAAGTCGTCACAGATCCGGCGCGAGCCATTGATCCTAAGACTCAGGACATCAAGCTGGATGCAGAACGACTGAAGCCACCGCGTTTTCGATATTTTCTGATAAACAAGCCACGCGGTTTTCTGTGCACGAATTCAGATCCGCAAGGGCGACCACGAGCCATCGATCTGGTTCCCGTCGTCGATCAACGACTGTTCACAGTGGGCCGTCTGGACGAAAGCACCGAAGGAATGTTGCTCGTCACGAATGACGGCGACCTTGCACAGCAACTGGCTCATCCTCGCTTTGAAGTGATTCGTCGCTATCGTTGTCTTGTCGCTGGTTTTCCTCAACCCGATATTCTGCATCAGCTTCGGGAAGGCATGTACTTTGCCGAAGGATTTTTCCGCTTCCGAAGTGTCCGCGTTTTCAAGCGCCGCGGCCGCAGCACGATTCTGGAACTGGAACTGCAGGAAGGAAAGAACCGCGAAATTCGTCGCTTAATGGCTCGGGTGGGACACAAGGTTCTGGCACTTGAACGCATTGCCTTCGGTCCATTGAAGCTGGGAAGTCTGCCACCCGGTCGTCATCGAGAACTGTCGTCGTTTGAAATCCGTCAGCTTCGACAGTTTATCTCTCATGGCGAAGCGTCGGAATCTGGTCCTCACCGTGCGGGAAACAAACAAAAATTTGGCTATCGCACCGGAATGACTCGTGGAGATCGCAAACGCTCAGCGCCAAATGAAGCGGAACCTGCGACACCGGCAGGCCTTACGTCGGTCGCTGGAACACCAGCAACCAGAACACCAGCAACCAGAACACCAGCAACCAGAACACCAGCAACCAGAACATCGACAAACAGAACATCGACAAACAGAACGGCAACCACCCGGACGCCAGCGACAAAAGTATATCCTTCATCCAAACCCAGCACGTCACGTCCGCAGCCCACTGGCAAACCCGGACTCAAACCGAAAGCCGCCGACAGTGTGTCCCGGAAACCGGCGAAGCGCAAGCCGAGTTCTGGGGCGGCAACAGAGCGTCCCGTGAGGCCAATTAACAAAGGTCGCGATCGACGACGGGAACGCTGATCGTGTGCGGGACCGCACGGGAATCTGAAAGACGATTCGCGACATTCTGAATCGGATGAACTATCATCCGCCGTACCACAGCAAGTAGAACCGGATCGAACGTTGCTGGTCATCGCTGCAACAGAAATGGAACGGTGTGCTGCTGACATGCTGGGACATCGTCAAAGCCTGCGCCCAACGCCTCGCCAGCGTTGACGAACGAAAACTCGCCGCGCTCGACGATCTGAAAAAGTCACTGCTGCACCAAGCGTTCAGCGACAACCTGTGGCAATGGACAATTGATAATGGTCAATTGACAACGAGTCGCAGCCGAAAAACGCAGAAAATGGGATTTGCTTGACACTTGTCAACAGTGAGGCGTAGGATTTGTCGATGTCCAGATCGAGGCACCCGAAACCGGCGATCGAGAAGGCCGTTCAATACGCCGAGCAACTGGGCTGGCGAGTGGAACTGTCCGGCGGCCATGCGTGGGGCCGGTTGTTTTGCCCGTTCAGTTCTCGATCGGGTTGCATCATCAGTGTCTGGTCGACCCCGAGAAACGCCGATAACCACGCCCGGCAAATCCGAAAGGTCATCGATTCCTGCCCTCACAGGTCGGATTCCGACGACGAACAGGAAGGAGACACAGAATCATGAAAACATCGACAAATCCCCCGTGTGAGCCCGAGCATGACTTTGCCCTGATTGTGGGTGGTGTCGGCGAACAAACTCAGCATGTTGAAGACGCCCTGTTCAATGCGGGATGCGATGACGCAACTTTGAGCATCCAGTATGGACTGCTTTACATGGAGTTCAGCCGCTCCGCACCTTCTCTGGAAGATGCAATCATCGGTGCCATCAACGATGTTCGGAATGCTGGCATCCGTGCCGAGGTGCTTCGAGTGGACGAGTGCGACCTTGTGACGCCTTCGGAAATTGCTCGGAGGATTGGTCGGACTCGGCAGTTAATCCATCAGTACATGAACGGCACACGCGGTCCCGGCGGATTTCCGCCGCCGGAATGTCACTTGACTGACAACGCTCCCCTTTGGGCGTGGTGTGCGGTGAGTTACTGGCTCGTGCAAAATGATCTACTGCGGCCCGAAGAAGGCTGGAACGCAGAAGTGGTAGAAGCCATCAACAATTTCCTGGAGTCCGAACGCCAGCGGCAGCGATATCCTGAACTCGTTGACGAGATCGCACGCGGACTGACGATGCATACTTGATAATTGACAAGCTGCGCTTTCTGACATCTCCATAACGGATTGAAGCATTCGGCTGCTTGAGCAAATTGGCCTACGCAGCCACGGGAGTCGTGGGTAAGAATTGTTTTACGACGACTGTTCTTTCCCCGAAGGTCCCGATGGCTGCATGGACGCGTGGCATTCTTCTGTACGGGTGCGGACGTCCCCGCCGAGATGATCATTGAAGACGTGTCCGATCGTTCGGCCATTGAACAGAACTTTCATGACGTGAAAGAAGTGCATGGCGCCGGTAAGCAGCAGGTGCGCAACGTGTGGTATTCCGGCTGAAAAGAAAAAGGGAAACCGGGTTCGACTGTATCCGGTCGCAACTGAGTTCGCCGAAATGATTTTGTCAGTTCCAAAAGGCGACCGGCGCGGGCCATTCTTTACTGTCCGGACCAACGAGGGAAAGCCGTATGCCAGAACTCGGCATCAGGTCGGGAAAATCATCGCGAAACTGGGACGCAAAGCCGGGATCGCGGTAAAGGCACATCAAAAGACCGGGGAGAAGGAATTTGCTTCAGCACATGACCTTCGTCGGTCTTTTGGTGAACGCTGGGCAAAGCGGGTCGAAGCGCCGTTCCTGCAAAAGATGCTGCGGCATTCAGCAATCACGACGACATTGCGTTACTACTCGTCCAGGGATGCGGCTGAAGCCGGTGCCCATATCGATCAGGCTTTCCATCGGTAGAAGCCCGCCGAGGTGACACCATGTGATTCTGAACCCCAAAATGCGGGTCTGAGGTGACACTTGAGGTGACACTTGCCTTTTTGGGGCTCCCGGGATGACCGATTGCTCTTAAAAAACACTGCATTTCAATTAGCCAGGACGGGAATCGAACCCGTACGCCCCTTTAGGGGCCCGGGATTTTAAGTCCCGTGCGTCTGCCTATTTCGCCACCTGGCCCGATGTGACAGAAGGGTAATGGAGATTCGTGCCAGAAAAAACTCAAGCGACACATTTCCTTAAAGACTTGTTCGCGAACAGGAACCGAGGATCGTGAATATCACTCCGTATTACTTCGTCCGGTTATGAGTGGGCGAATTGGCGAGCGGCATGTGTCAGTTTGCCGCTCAATCAGCGGTCGCCGCTTTGCTCAGCGATTGAGTCGGCATCGGCTTCAGCGATTGCAGCATCAGCATGATCGCTCCCACTACCAGACAACTGTCCGCGATGTTGAAAATCGGGTAGTCATAGTTGCCGAACTGAAAATGCAGAAAGTCGCGAACTGCCAGCGCGGGTCTTGTGGCATCAGGCGGTTGACTCCGTGAAGTCCCAACCGGTCGTAAAGATTGCCGAGCGTGCCACCGGAAACCAGTGCGAGTGCAACCGTAGTCCACAGACTCGCTGCAGCACCACAGAAGAAAAGCCAGTAGATCACACCGACAAACGCACCGATGCTGAGCAATGCGAACACGGGTGCCATCCCCTGGCCTACGCCCCAGAGTGCTCCGTAATTCAGATTTGTCAGCAATTCAAACTTGAGCCACGAATCAATCAGCAATCGGGAGCGACCGTGGAGCCCTAGTGACTGAAACGCCCATTCTTTGCTTCCCAGATCCGCCGTCAACGCCAGTATGGCAATCGCGGAATAGACGGGAATTCGATTTCCGGGCACAGTCGGCTTCAACGGCTCAATTCCTTTTTCCGTTCGCAATCGACGCAGTTTCGAGCATGTGGAATCGCCTGAAGCCGGGCCTTGGGGATTTTCGCTTTGGTTTCCGGAAGTCCTTGTTCCAGACACAGTTCACAAAGTCCGTAAGTGCCTTCATCGACTTTTTTCAAAGCATGTGAAATCTCTTCCAGCACGCCTTGATCGTTTTCAACCAGCTGCAATGAGAAATCGAGATCCCATGCGTCTGAACCCATTTCGGCCATATGATTGGAAGACCGCTGGTCGCTGCCGGATTCTGAGTTTGAAAATGCCTCTTCCTGCAATTGCTCGACATCGCCGCGCAGGCGTGCCTGAAGCAATCTCAGCAACGTCCGAAAACCTTTCAGTTCTTCCGGCTTCATTTTTCAAAATCCCGCGAGTTATGGCAAGAGCGGTTTCGGAGGCTGATCAGCCCCCTGGAGAGTGCGGAATTATTGGGAGCCAGTGTTTCATGGTCAAGGAACGGAACAGCGCCCTCCGAAAACTGAGCCAAAAGTCACGAAATTGACGGCGGAATCGTCAGAATCCGGGCGTTCGGAGGGATGAATTGAACGGTGAACGGGTGAATTTTGGCTCTCACAGGGCAAAACCAACTTCAGAATAGAGATCGGATTTTCGAATTCACCACGCAATATTCGTATTCCACGATGCAATCTACAATCAATAGCTTTTGCGTTCCCCACGCAACAGTACAACCTGACTTCATCTACGGACACTGCCCATGCCTGAACAATCACCAAACACGTCTCAGCGTGCTGTGGTCTTTGCCGTCGCAACATTTGATACGAAAGCGGAGGAGTTGGCGTGGGTGGCGGCGTGCCTGTGGCAGGCGACGGTTGATGTCGTCACGATCGACGTCAGCACAGCGCGTGAAGCAGATATTGCGGCAGATGTGAAAGTGTCAGAAGTCCTTGCAGCATCCGGACTGACGCTGAGCAACGTGCAATCCATGGATCGCGGGCGGGCGGTAACAGCGATGTCAGAGGCATTTCGAGTCTGGCTCCTGCGCCAACACGCCACAGGTCGAGTTGCCGGGGTGATCGGGATCGGCGGCAGTGGCGGCACAGCGATCATCACCGCGGGTATGCGTGCGTTGCCGGTCGGAATTCCGAAACTGATGGTATCGACGATGGCCAGCGGTAATACCGCCCCGTACGTTGATTGCAGTGATATCTGCCTGATGCCGTCAATCGTCGATGTTGCCGGGATGAATACGGTTTCACGGCGAGTCCTCAGCAACGCGGCTCATGCGATGGCCGGAATGGTGACGCATGTTGTGGCCGATACAACTGCCCGGCCCGCGATCGGGATGACCATGTTCGGCGTGACGACGCCGTGTGTGACGGCCGTTCGCAAATCCCTGGAGGACGCCGGCTTTGACTGTCTTGTGTTCCACGCGACAGGGACTGGTGGCCGCGCGATGGAGAAACTCGTTGAGTCCGGTCTGATCCAGGGTGTGCTGGATGTGACCACCACAGAAGTTGCTGACGAAGTCGTGGGAGGCGTCCTGTCGGCTGGTCCGCAACGTTTCGACGTCATCCTCCAACAGCAGATTCCGTATGTGATGAGCCTCGGTGCACTGGACATGGTGAACTTTGGGGCGAAAGAAACGGTGCCAGACCGTTTCCGTAATCGCACGCTGCATATCCACAACGCGAATGTGACATTGATGCGCACAACATCGGAAGAAAATCGTCAGGTCGCCGAATGGATCTCGGCGAAACTCAATCGATCTTCGTCGGCCGTCACGTTGTTGATTCCCGAGCAGGGAGTTTCAGCGATCGATGCGGCGGGGCAACCCTTCCACGATGCGGCTGCCGACGCGGTGTTGTTTGATGAACTGGAGTCCCGGGTCGAGAAATCTGAATCGCGTCGAATTGTGCGATACCCGCTGCACATCAATGATCCGGAATTTGCCGCTGCGCTGGTGAATGAATTCCAAAGACTTTGGTCCTTGCGACGGACATGAATGTCCATCCTACAGACGATCCTTCCGGCCACTCCGGATCCAGCCACCGCCCAGCACGCGATCACCGTCGTAGAATACGGCCGCTTGCCCCGGAGCAACGCCGAAGATTGGTTCGTCAGGATAAACGGCTGCCGTGTTGTGTTCGCCAGGTTCGATGACACACGGCTCGGACGTCTGGCGATAGCGAACCTTGACCGCGCATGCCGTGCGAGTGTCTGGCCGATCTGACAACCAGTTGCAGTCGACTGTTTCGATATGAGTCGTTGCCAGATCTTCACGGTGCCCAAGCACGACCTGCTGAGTCTCCGGACGGATTTCGATCACGAAGCGGGGTTCGCCAAAAGCCAGTCCCAAACCCTTTCTCTGGCCGACTGTAAAATGCTCATAGCCTTCGTGCGGGCCCAATACCTGTCCCTGCATGTCGACAAAATTTCCGGCGGTGCCATCGTGCCCGCGATAACGCTTCAAAAAGCCTGCATAGTCCTGATCGGGCACGAAACAGATTTCGTAGGAATCCTTCTTGTTGGCCACCCGCAGACCGGACTCTCCAGCCAACTTTCGTATGTCAGGTTTCTGAAACGTGCCGATCGGAAGCAGGATATTTGGCAACAGTTCGCGCCGAATCCCGAACAGGACGTACGACTGATCCTTGTTGTCGTCCAGACCGCGATACAGTCCCCATTCGCCCGTTGTCTCATCCGGCATGACGCGGGCATAATGGCCGGTGGCGATGTATTGCGCGTCGACCTGCTGAGCAAACTCCCACAGGCGCCCAAACTTCAGCCAGTTGTTGCACTGCACGCATGGATTCGGTGTGCGCCCGGCGAGATATTCGTCTGCAAAGTAATCTTTGATCTTCCGGAACGCATCCTGAAAATTCAGCGAATGGAAGGGAATCCCGAGCCGATCGGCGACACGTCGCGCATCGGCCGCGTCTTCCGAACTGCAGCAGCCCTGACGATTCGAGCCCGAATTGACGACCGGCAATAACCCCGATGCTGGTGCAGCGCACGCTGACTCTGTCTCACCGGACTTCATAAACAGTCCGATAACTTCATAGCCCTGCTCATGCAGCAAAACTGCGGCAGCGGAACTGTCAACTCCACCGCTCATCGCCAACACTACACGATCACCCACTCAACTGTCCTGTCAAACTGAGCACTCACAAAACCGGGACAGCCCCCCATCCCCAACCGATTTTACAGTATTTTCCGCACATAGTCGGGAGCCAGTCGAGGTTTTGTCCGGCGTTTCAATAACCAAACCCATTCTTCCGCACATGCACGAACGGTTCAGACTGCGACAAATCCTTATGAACGATCGCATCTGTGATCGTCACCAGCAAAATGCGATGATCGCCCGCATCCATTTGCCCACAAACGGTCCCTTCCATTGTTGCCAATGCAGAAGACAACGCCACCAGCCCATTGTTCGCGGGCACTATGTCCATTCCGGCAAAGGCATCTGCATTCGGATCGAAACCTTTGTTAAAATGGCGAAACAGCAAATTGTCGCCTTTCGGAACCTGATTCAGCGTTACGGGCGAACCCTCCTTGAGCCAGCCAATCAGGTATCTGGATTTGTTCACCGCAATCGTGACTTGAGGAGGTGCAAACGACGCTTGCTGAACCCAGCTCGTCAGTAATCCCGTACGCCGACCAGTGCCGTCACCGGCCACAAGAATATAGACACCGCTCGGTACCCGTCCAAGCACCGGAGCGAGACGAGACTGAAGATCTGAATCTGACATGAGCTCTAGACAACCCTAACAAGCCCTGAATGGCCTCGACCCAATACGATCGACCGCGGTGCAACCCGCAGGCGAGCGGCAGGGCGTGAGCCCTCCGAGCATTTCCCTGAGTCCGTACGTTCTGAAACAAAGACTTCAATATTTAAACATCTTTCAGTGTACATTCACCATCAATGCGCCGCCAGACGCCGCCAGGGTTCTTATCCTGCAGCACAGGCGGCAAGCGTTGACGGCGGACGGCGTCGTAACTCTGCAACATGCCGAACCTTACAATCGACGCAGGAATCCCGACGGCGGTGAAACCTGGATGCCCGGTCGCAGGGAATGGTCCGCCGTGATTCATGGCTGGACTCACTGCGACACCGGTCGGCATCTTATCGTTGAGCAGTCGGCCGACTTTTGTCCGCAACGGTTTCTCGACCGCCGCATAATCGGCGTCGTCGCTGCCTGCGGTGGAGGTGTAAATTGCACCGGTGAGATTCCCTTCAAGTGACTCGGCAATCTCAGCCATCTGAGCGACCGAATCGGCCAGCACAAAGAGCGAACCGTTGCCAAAGGCTTCGGTCTGAAAGACCTCCGGGTTGATCAGAAACTGACGCCCATGAACTGTCAGCAAAGTATTCTGGAAACAGATGCCTTTGCCACCGCCCGCTTCTCCACCGGTCACCAGACTGGCCCCGGCATCGATCAGCTTCCGAATTCCCGTTGAAAAGCTCGTGCGGACTCCTTCTGCCAGCATTGTGCCGACAGGAGCCTTTCCAAATCGTTCGGCAACAGCAGCAACGAACGCAGCGCCCTCGTCACCCGATGGAACAACGACCAGTCCGGGATTTGTGCAGAACTGCCCGGTTCCCATCAGGCAGCTTCCGGTGAATTCATCCGCCAGCGCGGCCGCGCGTTCCTTGAGAGCTCCACTCATGATGAAGACCGGATTGATACTCGACAGTTCCACATACATCGGTTTCCCGGCGGCATCAGCGGCGGCCTTGAGCTTCAAACCTGCATGTCGAGCTCCTGTATAACCCGACGCGCCAATTCGATGATCGGAAACCAGCTTCGCACCGTCTTCGTGACTAGTGCGATAGATCAGTTGCACAAGCGCTTCCGGCATGCCGGTTTCGCGAATTGCGGTGAGCGCCGCGTCGCCAAAGATGCGTGTCGTCTCAGGATGACACGGATGGCCTTTTGCAATCACAGGATTGCCTGCGGCGATGGCTGCGGCAAAATCGCCACCGGAAATCCCGTTGAAGGCAAATGGAAAATTGTTCGGGCCAAATACAACGACCGGCCCGATCGGGCCAAGCATGGCACGGATTCCCGCAGCGGTATCAATCACCGGCGTTCGCCACGAATCCGTACGCGCCGCCTTTGCTGCCTGACGCAGTTGATTCGTCGTGCGAGGAAGTTCCCCGTCCTTCAGACGAGGTGATACAGGCAGTCCGGTTTCTGCATGAGCTGCTTCAATCAGCAATTCAGCCCGGGCTTCGATTTCTTTCGCGTAGCATTCGAGGAAATCAGCGAAGCGACTTCCCGGCCAGCCACGCATCTGGCGCGAAACTTTCGCCGCGGCGTTGATTGCCGTTTCAATTTCTTCCCAGGGACTAACGGGGAATTTTCCAGGAAGCTGTTCTTCCGTCATTGGATTCACGGCCTGGAAGGCTGACTTCCCCGTACTGGAAGTCCAATGACCGTTCAGAAGAATTGGCTGAATCAAACTCGTCACGAAAATGCACCTTACTTAATGGGACGGGTCACTGCCGTCAAGAATTTATCAATTGCCTGAGTGGATGGCCCGCTGAATTCTCTTGAGATCTTTGCGTTCTTTCGCGGCGATCCAAACAACTCTGCATCGTCCATAGTGGGACAGCGCTGCTTATCAGCCACTCGTCCCACCCTGCGACCAGCATCCAACCAACGCTCTACTTCCGTGCCGCTGCCCATTCGTCGAGCATCGCCTGAATCCGAGCCGGATTAAAATCACCGGGGACGTCGAAATCCTGATTGGCCTGTAGGTCAGCGACCGTCAAATCTTTTGAAGGAACTCCGTCCTTCGGCACATTGACATGAGCAGTCCAGGCGATGGCGTTGAGCATCAGAGTTTTGAAATCACGATTGCCCCAATTCCAGTGATCGTGCCCACCGGTGAAGCCGAAACCGCGACCTGCGTCCTTTCGTGAACGCGCCCACGCGACGGTCTGAGTCTCTTTGCGTTCAAGTACAGCTGCTCGCACGGTCGGGTTGTTGTTATGCGGTCCGTCAGGACGCGCAAGGCTGCCGTCCTCTTTGACCAGTGTTGAACGCGGTGGCAGATCCGTCAACACGGGAATGATTCCGGCGTCTTCGCCGGCAAACCGCATGTGGTAATACCATTCGTCGTTAATCCGAAATGGCTTCACGCCGTTTGCAATCGGATGATCCGGAAATTTAGTGAAGTTACCTGTCCAGTGAGGATTCACGGACCAGTCTGCTTCAAAGTAGCCGCCGGTCCAGTCCAGAAACGCATCTCCCGACGGCCCCTTCGGAACTTCGACACCGTAGTGCACACACACCATGCCAATGCCGCGTTTCTCAAGCGCTTTCAGGCGATCCAGTTTGCTGTTAAACGGGTGTCCGCCGCCTCCGTCCGCATAGATCACAATTGTATCCGCACTATCCAGGACAGAATCGTCTTTCGGCCAGCCCTCGGTGTAGACGCTTGCTTCGATTCCCAAGTTTGCATTGTTCAGCGCTTCGGCCAGCAGCATACATCCCGCGCGATGTTCGTGCGCACCATAGCCGTGGCTGGGATTACCGGCGATCAAAGCAACCTTTTTCGGAGCGGGCAGACGTTTCAATCGAATGTTACGGAACTGGACGGTCATCGCAGGGCCAGCATGAGCCTGCAAGGCAAGGAGGCCAGCGGCCCGACGTTCCTGAACGTCGTTGTCGGTCACCTCAATGGTCTGAATATCGTTGATGAAATGCTGGAAATGATAGCCGTCGGCGACGATGCGGTACTTATTCCAGTCTTCCTTCTTGATTTTCTTCTGGATCTCTTTCGTGTCACCGATTTTAGCAGTCTCTTTGACTTCAAGTTTTCCGTCATTGCGAACCAACTCAGTCGCCTGGCCCCGCTGAGCCAGAATCCCGCGGTACTGCTCGCCGTAGAGAATTCCAGAGTAGGTATCACCCGCTTCGAAGTCAGCCTGGTATCCACCGATCCCCCACTTGGCATCTGGCAGTTCAAAGCTACGGTACTGCACACCGGAATTGCCGTTCACGATCTTGTATTCAAAATCCAGTTCAAAATTGTCGACTTCACCACCACGCCAGATGATGAAAGTGTTTCGCTTCAACTTCTTTACTTCGTCGTCTGAGGTCGCTCCGGTGATCGAGCCGTCTTTAACACTCCATACGTCGGGATCGCCGTCCCAGTTTTCCAGCGTCTTGCCGTCGAAAATGGATTCCCATTCATCTGCATTCACAGACACCGTTGTCACACACAGTGCAGCCAAAAAGATGCACAATCGCTGAAATCGCATGGTTTCTCCCCAAATGATCAAAAGGCGTAGATGTCGCCAGTAGGCATGCACCATGATAGCAGCAAAATTGGGATCGCAACACCGAACGGACCAAGTTGTGTGCACCCCCCGGTATCGCAGCAGGCATTGAAACTTGGTACTTATCCCCCACATGCCTCCTGACAACCGCTAATTGGCCAGCCAAACGACCTTTCAATTCATCGTTGCGAAAAAAATGAAGCCGATGATCAGTCCAAAGAAGATGGCAATTACGGAATAGACTATGACATTCTTCGGATAGATAATCAGGGGCGTGGCAGGACGATTGTCCGTCATATCATCTGTGCTGTGTGTCGCCTCGATCATCGCTTTGATTTGCACTGGCAAGAAATGTGTCGTTCCGTCAACTGATTCGAACTGGAGCTCCGCTTCGCCTGGAAGGTTTCCGGAATTCGACACCTCGGATGAAAAGAATGTGACCTTAAACTCACCACTCTTGCCGTCTACGGTGGCTGGCTCCAAAGGTGACACTTCGCCAGGGATCAACAGCCTCAAATTGCTTCGAACAGTTTCAGAGGTTGACGATTCAGGCAGGTGGACACCAATTTCCAGCAGACCAGCCTGGTCGCCGACAATCTGTGCAAAAAGAAAGCGAGGTGTCTCAAAGCTTTCCGTGACACTTGTTTCGTTCAGTTCCTGAAGATTTGTTTTTGTAGTGGACGATGACATCGTGTTTCTCCTGAGTTACAGCATTTCATAAAGTACGGGTTGGCAGGGATATGCAACGGAGCGGCGATTCACACCACATTGACCGTCCGTATCACCATTTGTAATGGCAACCATTGCCCACGTATTTCGGTCTCAGAAACGCTCCGCGATCCAATGGAAATGCAATCTTCATTCCATCCCGGAATCGCGCCGAAACATTGATTTTTCATGAATTGTCGCAAATTGGTGAGGGCTCATCGCTCGCATTGGCAGAGGATCGTTCCGTCAAATGGGCTGTTTTGTTGTTTCGATTGCCCGAGCGTTAGTGGTCGATAGACTCTACCGCTAAAGACTGATCGCAACCGAAGGGGCACTGCCGGAATCAGCAACGTCCAGCCATTTAATCGCAGTTGAAAACGAGAGATTTCATGACGAACGTGGTAGTAATTGACGACGATCGAAGCGTCGGCGAAATGATTCGCAGGTCATTAGCAAAGATTGACCTGACAGTTTTGACCGTCACGAAAGCAGACGAGGGTCTGGATTCGATCCGCAAAGAATCGCCCGATGTCGTGCTGCTGGACATCATGTTGCCGGGAACTTCTGGACTGGATGTCTTTCAGCAGATTCGTGAAATCGATCGAAAGTTACCCATCATTTTCATCACCGCCGGCAGCGACAGCTCCACTGCGATCAAGGCGATGCAACTGGGAGGCTTTGATTATGTCACAAAGCCGCTGGATCTTCCGGCGTTAAATGACCTCGTCGAAAAAGCAATGACCATACGGCGAATGATGAATACCCCCGTCGCGTTGCACATGAGCGAGGGCGCAGTTCCGGATACAGAATCGTTCGTGGGACGAAGTCCGGCGATGCTGGAGGTATTTAAGTCCATTGGCCGAGTCGCCGCGCAGAATGTGCCTGTGCTGATTCGAGGGGAAAGTGGGACCGGGAAGGAACTTGTCGCTCGTGCATTGTATCAGAATAGTGCTCGGTCAGGTGAGTGTTTCATGGCGGTCAACTGCGCGGCATTGCCAGATGCGCTGTTGGAGAGTGAACTCTTCGGGCACGAAAAAGGCTCGTTCACGGGTGCCGATAGACAACGCATTGGAAAATTCGAAGCCTGCAATGGAGGCACGATTTTCCTCGACGAAATCGGAGACATGTCGCCGCTCGTTCAGGGTAAGGTATTGCGGCTGCTGCAACAGCAGGAATTTGAACGCGTCGGCGGAAACAAGACGATTAAGACCGATGTTCGTATTATCACCGCAACGAATCTGCAGCTTGACCAGATGGTGGTCGATGGCGAATTCCGTGAAGACCTGTTCTATCGCCTGAACGGGATTACAATTACCTTGCCGCCGCTGCGAAAACGAGGCGACGATGTGTCGCTGTTGCTGGAGTACTACCTGCGCGTTTACGCGAAAGAGATGAACCGGAATGATTGCGAAGGGATTTCTCCGGAGGCACTCGAGTTGCTGAAGGCGTATTCCTGGCCCGGCAATGTGCGTGAGATGCAAAGTGTTGTGCGACAGTCGCTGCTGAACGCGACCGGACCAGTGATCGTCCCGTCGTTCCTGCCATTGGAGGTTACCATGGCTGCACATCCGCAGACGAAAGAGCCGATCGCAGACGACAATGCCACCGGCGTGCCGTCTGACATGGCTCCGTTTGTGAATCGCCGCCTTCAAGCAGGATCGAGAGATCTTTACGCCGAGACATTAGAGCAAATGGAGAGATATCTGATCACTCGCGTGTTGCAAGCACCGATGGAAACCAAACAAAGGCGTCCGAGGTTCTGGCATTACTCGCGGAAAAATCCGCGATCGGGTGAATCTGTTTCAAATCTCACTGGACACAACCGTTTCTGTTGACGAGTGACGAGCACTCCCGCAGGAGGGCGTTCATGCAAGAAGCTGATCCTACGCCGATATGGGTGAGAAATCTTTGATCGCTGGGCGACCAAATTGTCTGCTCATACCTCAAAGAGAGCCCTAACCACAACAGCATGTTGATGTTTTCGCTCGCGACCGTCACTGGAGTGCTTCGGCACAGGATGTGCATCTTGTAAATGCTGATAGACGGAGTATTCAGCCAGTCAAGGAGGTCTGAGATGAAACTAACCCTTGTTCAGCAAATGCTGTTCGGACTCGGTGTCTCGTGCGTGCTGGGTTGTGGTTGTGCCACACCTTTTCGTCCGGCGGGATGGGTGTGTTACGACATGCAGGTCGGTGACCAAAAATCATTCGAATATTGCACAGTGAGTACGCAAAAGACAATCGCAAACGATGTTGTTCAACATTTCAATTCTGAGGACGTGTGGCAGTCGGATCCATTTCTTGCGATCGTTGAGTGAACCCAAGGTAAAAGACTGTACGTCCTGAGCCAAGGCGTTGTTTGCCATTTCAGTATTCTGACTGGAACTTCCCATTCGCCGAATTGCGTCTTTTACCTCAAGCCAGTAACTGAATACGTTCGCGCCGGTAAGTGAATGAGCCTAATGGATTTTGTCGGCCGAATCGCGTTTACGGGCAAGAGATGTCACCTACTGAATCACTGAAAAGCGTTTCGCAAAGCTTTCTGGATGCCTGTCCTGATGGAGTGATCGTCTGCAACACCGCTGGCCGGATTACTGAATGGAACACCGCGGCGACACAAATGCTGGGATGGTCACGGATTGAGTGCCTTGATCGCGCGCCCGAAGAATTCCTGTTTCCGCTTTCAGATCGCGATGAATTCCGCAAATTGTTTCGCACCGTTGTCTCTCGCGAAACTCTCAGTACGCGTATCTTGCCTGGGCCGATTACGTTACTGACCAACGGAGGGGACTCGATCTCTGCGGAGGTTTTCTATGGCAGACTGCCGATCGGAGAAGAAAACCACGCCGTTGGCTTCATTCGCAGACCGAAGCCGGTAACACTCTCCCGTTCGCTGCTTGACCCGGAATTGAATCTCGCCAAAAATCCTTGGAACAATCTCGCTTCAACGGACACTTGCGATACTCACGACAAGGCAACCGTGGCCAAGAACGAGTTCCTGGCCAATGTCAGTCATGAGCTTCGTACGCCGATGAATGCGATTCTTGGAATGACAGAACTGGCACTGCACGAAGAATTGCCAGACGTTGTGCGAGAGTATTTGCTTACGGCGAAAGATTCAGCCGATACGATGTTGTCACTGATCAACGATATTCTCGATCACTCCAGGCTGGACGTGGGGCGCGATCAACTCGATGTCGTTTCCTTCGATTTGCGGCGGCTCCTCGAAGAGACCATGCGCGGTCTGTCGCTGCGAGCTCACGAACGAGGATTGGAGCTGGCGGCATCGATCGATCCAGATGTTCCATTTCGAGTTTATGGAGATCCAGCCAGATTACGCCAGCTGCTAAGCAATTTGATCAGCAATGCAATCAAATACACAGAACGCGGTGAAGTGGTCGTCGGGATCAAGCCAGTGGCAGACAATTCTGAGATGAATGGCTCGGCAGAATGGAAAGTCGGCGACCCGGCAATGTTGCACTTCTCCGTGAAGGACACCGGCATCGGGATCGATCCGGCAGATCACGACCACATCTTCGCGCCGTTCGTGCAGGTCGATTCTTCCATGACGCGATTATATCCGGGAACCGGCTTAGGACTATCGATCTGTTCCCAACTCACGCGACTCATGGGAGGCCGGACTTGGGTGGAAAGCGCTCTGGGACGGGGCAGCACGTTCCATTTCACCGCAAACATGAAAGTAGCGCCTGCGTCTGACGATCCGCATTCGCCTTCGGTTCTTCAGCCAGATCAATTGGCGGGAACACGCGTGCTGATCGTAGATGATAATGAATCAACGCGTCGAATCCTGAAGGAAATGGTTGAGGCGTGGGCGATGCATGCCAGCATCGCCGACAGCGTGGAATCTGCCAGGCGGCAGATGCAGGCGGCGTCCGTTGCCGGAGAGGAATTTCAACTGCTGATTATCGATGCCCTGATGCCGACCAGGGACGGAATTGAATTCCTGCGAGAGCTTGATTCGGAAAAGGATGACACGGGTGCATCAATTCTGATGATGTCCCGCGCTGATCAAAGGTTGTTTCGTAATCGAATCGCCGGCTTGAATGTGAATGCGTTTCTGGAAAAGCCTGTGTCACACTCGGGGCTGTTGAACTCCATTACCGAAGCGTTCGAAGAAGTCGCCACTGTCCGAATGCGGGAGAAGTCCATTGAACGGACTTCTCAGAGTCTGCGTGTCCTGGTTGCCGAAGATATCCCTGCGAATCAAAAAGTTGTGACGGCGATTTTGTCGCGGCGCGGACACCAACCGACCATAGCCTACAATGGTCGCGAAGCAATTGATCTCTTTGAACGTGGTCGCTTTGATGTCATCTTAATGGACGTTCAGATGCCCATTCTGGATGGAATTCAGGCCACAAAAGCCATTCGTGACTTAGAAAAAGTCAGTGGCAGGCGAATTCCTGTCATCGCCATGACAGCGCATGCAATGCCAGGAGACCGTGATGCCTGTCTCGCGGCAGATATGGACGGGTACTTGTCGAAACCGCTGGATGCGCACTTGCTGCTGAAAACAATCGAGCACGTGCACCAACCCCGTACGCATTCCAATGAATTGCTGGCATCCTTCATTACAAAATCTGGGTTTTGGCGACTCCGGCAAAAAAAACAAAGCTCACAGCCATTACCTGTCAAAGGAAAATTGCGAGTGTCTGAAATCACGCAGTCTCGTGAATTATGGAATCCGGCTGTCGTCTTACGTCGCATGGGTGGTGATACCGAGTTACTTTCCAGCATGGTCGATTATTTTCTAGAGGACTCCCCGTCGCTGTTGGAGGAATTAAAGCGACTTATCGATGCCGGTGACGCCGTGGAAGCGTGTCGCGTCGCGCACAGCCTCAAGGGGCTATGTTCCAATTTTGACGCCGAAGCCGCGACTCAGGCTGGCGCCGCAGTTGAGGCGACTTGTAATGCAGGCAAACTGGAAGAAGCGTCGGCACTCGTTTCAACGCTGTCTGAAGAACTTCGCCAACTTTCCCCAGCGCTCATTGCATGGCAGAAAGCAAATACGCCTGCGGCTGGATAACGAAGTATCGACAGGTTCCTGGATTCTCACGACGCAGAGTGGCGGTGCGAAACAAGCCCACGGTAACATCGTTGAGATCTGACTTACGTCGCTGAAGTCACAGCCATCATCGACGCAGTGGACTCCCGTCATGCGGGTAGGCTGATAAATCTCAAGCCTCAAGTCGTCGGCCTTGTACTTTTGATCCGGATCTTCATGCCGATTGGCAGATCAGCGGCTTGCATTCGTTTTTATCGCAACTCACGATTACCAGCTACAACATCGATCCTCAAGGGACGGAGTCGAAGGCAACCGAGACGGTTTACCATCGCGCTTGAACAGACTGATACTGAGTGGCGATCCTCATGCACTGCGGGCCGGACCATATGCGACCTCGGACGACCGACCCGAATTGATGCCCGACAGTACTTCGGATCGATGCACGGAGACATTGCGCGGTGCTGTAATGCCGAGTCGTACCCGACCACCTTTTGTATCAAGAACCTCCACACGAATGCCATCGCCAATGATAATGACTTCACCACAGTTTCTTGTCAGTACCAGCATTTCAGATCTTCCCTGTCTAATGGCTAACCGCATGGTTTGCTGAATTTTTGGCAACGTCTCATACGATGCCGCAGCAATTGCGTTCCAAATGGAATGAACGCACGTGGGTTAAACTCCGTCCGATCCCGCACAATCGCTAAATCCCTGCACATATCGTGCCACACCGGCATAAATTGCCGAAACGAGTCAATACTGACATCGACTTTGGAAATTTTTCGCCCTTGTCACAGGAATTGGTCTCTGAGCGACCAACTGCCAGCGGATTTGGTCGCTCACCTGCCAAATTGATTATTCGGCGGCGACACACCAGCTACAATTGGCCGAATAGGCATTCTGCCGAGCGGACGCAGGTAGATACTTGCTATGCGAAACCAGTTCAGTGTCGTGCTCCCGGCCATCTTCGATGAGATTCACAGTGCAAATCTTTGAAGCGTTGGACGAGTTGCGAACCGCATGAACGTGCCAAATTGTCTTGTTTCGGCGGCAGCTAAACCGGAATTCGCTCCTGAAGATCGAAAATCCCTGTCCATGAACAATGCGGCGAGTGACATCCTGATCCAGTGACGAAACCGGCGACCAGTGAAGCTCAGAATCAATATCCTTCAGATACACAATCTCTGACGGAGAATCAGAGGTCGGATCATTCGACCAGACAGTGAGTTTGTTTTCCCGACTATTGCCGAACCATGTGTAGCCGCCTCCGGATTCTGTCAGCAGACAGCCAAAGTCCGGGTTGGCAATGACATTCGACCACGGGGCTGGCGTAGTGCATTGAGGACTGACCATCATTTCATAGCATCGTTCCTGATCAATGAATCCTCCAATCCCATTCGGCCCGCGATATGGAAAGCAGTGCGGCTGCGACGATTGTGCGGGCGAAATCAATTTCTCCGGTATCAGTGAATCGCAACAGCAGAACCGGCACATCGCCGGAGATGCCGAAACGCCACAAGGCATTCTGGCCCAGTTGATTCGCGGAAATGCGAGTCGCGTCGCCTCGCAGGCTTGATTCGGGATATAACAACTGTCCACCGGGCTGGTGAAAGAGATGCACGTCTCTTGCTGAAATATTCAGGTGACGCAGTTCAATCTGAGTGAACGCCCAGGCCAGATCAAACGCCCGTTGCACACCGCGCAGGTCGTGAAACAATTCGGCCAGCGCCAATGCCTGTTCATGCGTGTCGGTGACGGCGGTGGTCATTCCAAGAGTCAGCGATTCGGCCGGAACGATGATCAACACGCACCGCAGGGAAAAAACCGCGTCGAGCACAGCCCCGGTCGTCTGACTGAGTTTTTCGCTGTTCATCGCCAACGGTGATTCCGTTGTGCGGCCACGTCCGAGGAACTTCTCGCGGCTGGATTCATAGTCAACCATGGATTCATTCACGGAAGGTAACGCCAGTGTGTGGAGTGCAATGATCGGGTTCTGCCGGCTGTCGCGAGGACGTCGTCGCGCGATTAATGTTGCGTTCTCAGATATATATTCAGTTTCTGCGAGCAGCTTTTGAAACGCGGGATGAGCGAGGTCAGCTGCCTGACTGGCAAGCACAACTTCGACGTAGCTCGTCACTTCAATCCGCCGCTGTGTTGCGCCGTGATTTGTGATTCGCAATTGCCGAACTTCCGCATTTTGATCGGGGGTTCGGCACCTCGGAATTTACCAGTGAGGGTATTCTTTCCTGGAGCAACAATTCGTTCGCTCGTACCAACGGATGTGCGTGAAACCACCGCGAAACGATTTGATCGTCCGTCACATTCGCGATCGCCAGCAATGTCATACCCTGATGATGAGCCATATAGTTGCGAACGACGTTTGCTGTCTGATTGCGACGCAATCGGCCTGGCGTGTAATCAACGGCGTCATAGAATCCCCAGCGTCCGAGTGCGACATCGGCCAGACGTTTCAGATTCGACATCGCCGACTTTGGCGATAATGAAAGAGCGAGCGCTGATGAATAAGGCGAGACGACCATGTCTTTCGAAAGACCTCGTTTCAGACCAAGCCCTGGAACGCCGAATGATTTGTATTGATAGTCCGAATTTGATGCCATTGCTGCGCAGGCCGATTCACTGATTCCCCACGGCATGCTGCGCGTCCGGCCATAGTCGGTTTGTTGCTCAACGGCTGTCCGGCAGCTGGTATCGATCAGCGAGCCTTCATACGATCGCTGGAACAACTGAGGCATCAGATACTCGAACATCGTTCCGCCCCACGACAGCAACGTGTACTGTCCGTCAATGTGCGTCGCCTGTCGCCCGAGCCGAAACCAGTGTTCCGTTTCCACATCATCTTTGGCAATTGCCAGATAGCTGGCCACCCGACATTCACTGCACAACAGGTCATAATGGCCTCTGTCAAGTTTTCCGATATCGACGTTGTAGCCGATTGAAAACAGTTTGCGACGAGTGTTGTACAAGAATCGGAAATCCATCTTATTGGCGGCCGATTCGCACTGATCACGAATCGCCGTCATGCGTTCGAGAATTTTCGCTGCGGCACGACTGCCTTCGCGAATCAGACTGATCAGCTCGCGGCCGACGATCGTTGAAGTCTCGGAAGCGCCCGTTGAAGTCGTCTCGCTGTTGGTTTGGGCAAACTGAGTCTCTGCCTCGGTGGATTCAGGGCCTGTTAACGCAGTGGATTCCAGCACTGCTGATGTCTGCGCCAGTTCACGCAGCCCGATTCCTGGAACCAATACATGTTTCAGCAGATTCAGCGTTGCATTGCCATCATCTCGACTCAATTCCAGCGCCGCTGCCAATGGCAGCCAGGGCATGAACTGTGCTGCATCGCGGCCAATACCGTGAAATCGCCCGGCAACAATGCGGACCTGACGCAGAAGAATGGTTTTATCGACATTCCATGCGTTTTTTCGAATCATTCGAGATTGCTCGGCTGCCCAGACATTGAATTTGTCTGCCGCCAACTGCAATGACTCCAGAAAGCTGAAGAGACCGTTGAACGTATTCCCGTCCAGTACGATCTTTTGCGAGAGGTCTTCAATGAGCGTTTTCAACGCCTGCAGTTGACTGCGTCGCTGTAACGCATCGTCAGTGTCTTCATCGATCTGAGAGTGTTCGGCTTCAATTCGCTGATTGAGCCAGCTCAATGACGCCATGGCCCCGCTGTGATGGTTCGTGCCAATCAAAGGCTGCTGTCCCTCGTCGGCAATTCCTTCACAGAGCGTAAAGTAGCAGGCCATCAGATTGCCGCTATCGACTGTCGATACGTAGTACGGATGGAGTGCTTTCAGTGAACTGGTTTCGTACCAGTTGAAGTGATGACCGTGAAGCTGTTCCAGCGAATTCCAGCTCGCCAGATTCTTTTCCCACAGTTCAACCAGCGATTCCATTCCAATGAAACCCATACGGCGGGCCACAAGCCCGGATACCAGAAACAGACCCTCATTGGTTGGCGAGATTCGACAGGCGACTTTCTCCCTGGGGAAATCCTGCACATTGTCCGGAGGCAGCCAGTGGCCTTCCGGATTGACGAACTGCTCAAAGAATGCCCACGTTCCAGATGCGACCTGCCCCAGCCATTGTCTGTCTGCCGGCTGAATTTGAGTCACTCGATCCTTTCGCGGTAAACTGATCAGGTGTCCGATGACCGGTGAAATGAACCAAACGCTCAGCCACGGAATCGCCGCAATTCTTGCAGACTTGTCGATGAGAAGGAAAGCCACCAGAGCCACGACACTGCAAATGCTCAGATGTTTCAGCAGTATCCACTTGTTTCTGCCATGTCGCAATTCCGTGGCTGCTGCGGCTTCCCATTCCAGCAGCCGCTTTTGACTGATCATCATTCGGAATTTGGTGCGAAGCACCGCATCTGTCATCTGCAACGCTTTGTAAGGAAGAAGTGCGGCTGTGTAGAAATATTGCTCTGCGGTGTTTGCCAAGGTGGTCAATGATCGTTCGGACCGATCCCGGAACAGCCGATTTCTGGCCGCGATTTCGTGGGCAAATGCCTAATGCCAGGAACTGAGCCTTGCCAGCCACAACGGTGACGGTTGCAGTGCCGAAGGAGTGGCTGATGCGTGCTTCAACAGATCGGCGAGTCAAGCGACCGGAGTGCCAACTGCACTTCACCGCGATATGATTCTTCCGCCGGGCCTTCCAGTGTGACGACGTGATCACCGGTCAGTCGCACGATCAGGTCGCCGCCCGTCATGCGGATCTGGACAGGGGCGAATGGCTGAAACCTTCCCGTCGCCCAACCCATGACGCCCGTCGCACAGGCACCGGAACCGCAGGCTTCAGTTTCGCCAGAGCCGCGTTCCCAGACGCGAACGATTGCACTGTTGGCTTCGGTCACCTGGACAAACTCCACATTCGTGCGATGCGGGAACTCCGGATGGTTTTCGACTTGCGGGCCAATCGTGTCAATGGCAAGGGACTTTACGTCATAGACAAATGCGATGGCGTGCGGGTTGCCCATGGAGACTCCGAACAATTCCAGGGGCTGACCGTGCAGCATGACGTCGGGGAGCGTGACACGGCGCACGTATTGCTGCAAACCCGTTGCGGCGGGCGCCATGACGACGGGCGTTCCAATGACGACACGGACTTTCGCCCGTTTGAGATCCGGTTCAGAAATCAGTATTTCGGCAGCGATCACGCGGTCGTGCATCTCGATCCGGCAGCGCGGTCCACAGCGCCCCGATTGATGCAGCCACATGGCCATACACCGAAGCGCGTTGCCGCACAGAGTTCCTTCCGAACCGTCCGCATTAAACATCCTCATCCGGGCATCCGCATCACTGCGATCTGAGGTCAGCATCGCGACCAGACCATCGCCGCCAATCGATCGATGTCGGTCGCTGACCTGCTGAGCGACCGCAGCGAAATCGAAAATGCCGGACGCTGTCGCGTTCCAGGCCATCGCGTCCACAAACACGTAGTCGTTGCCGCAACCGTGCATCTTGATGAAGGGCAGAAGTTTCATAAGAGTTACTCCGCGATACAATACAGCTTGTTCCAGCTTCGCAGAAAGAGCTGCTTCCCGACGGCAATCGGCGATGCATCAAAGAGTCCCTCCAATGTATTCGTTCCGACGACGTCAAGGGTTTCGTTGTCCTTCAGAACTGCAGTTGTGCCTTCCCGACCTGCAAAATACAGATGCCCGTCCGCGGCCAGTGGTGAAGCATAGAATCCTCCGACTTCAGGAATGCGACGACGTTCAATTACCGCCTTGCCGGTCTCCGCATCCAGGCAGGTCAGGATGTCTGAATTGGCACCTGTGAACACCAGCCGACGGCCTGCAAGTGTCGGGGAGGGAACGTACGGCGTGCCTTCCGGATGACTCCAGCGAATCTGGTCTGTACCCGTCACATCACCTTTCGAATTCAATGGAATCGAAAACGAAGCTGCGCCGCGATAACCGCTCATGCAAATCACGTTGTCAGCAAATCTCAATGCGGACGGAATTGCGTTGGTGGTCTGGCCACCGCATTCCCAGACGACATCGCCGTTTGCCACGTCGTAGGCGCGTGCTTTTCCTGATCCGTTCAGAATCGCCAGCGTCCGCCCTTCGAATTCAGTGACCAGCGGCGTATTCCAGGACGTCTTTTCGTCGGGGCGTATTTTACGCCAGCGTTCTTCGCCGGTTCGGGCATCCAGAGCCACCACGAATGCTCCTTCTTCCTGATCCCAGTTGACGATCAGCGCGTCGCCAGCCAAAGCGGGGGTGACGGCTTCGCCCCAGGCGAATCGAGTGTGCATGTCGCCCAGATCCTTCTGCCACAGCAGCATCAACAATCCGCAGCATCGCGGAATAGAACGATGAATTGTCATGACAGGGAATCCTTAACGCGGTTCCGCAGACTGCCGCTCCGACTCGAGTCCTCGCAACTGATTCTCAACTGGAGACCATTAGGCATTGTAAAAGATCCATGGCGGAGTTCATTGAATTCGATGGCGGAAGCAGCGGGCGGGCGGCTGAGCAGTTGCTGGTCTCAATCTTCCACACAAGATACGCTGCGTCAGAACTGGTGCTCCCTCACCTGCAGGAATTCTGGAGTGCTCCGAGTTCACGGAGCTTTCTTTTTTCCGCGTCATCGAACAGCAAAAACGGTTCATTCGGCCATCATCAAGTTCGTGACAAATGCCGCAGCAGCTATCGCAACTCGTGTTCGTCTATGGATCACTGAAACGTGGCTATGCGCTGCACACGATGTTGCAGGGGCAGTTGTGTCTGGGGAATGCAGTGACTGAGCCGTTGTATCGGTTATTTGATCTGGGATCGTATCCGGGGCTCGTGGAATGGCCTGAGGGGCTTGCGATTCGCGGTGAAGTCTATCAAGTGGGCTTTGATTGTCTGAGTCGCCTGGATGAAGCGGAAGGCGTTGCGGAAAGACTTTACGTGCGTCGTAAAATCTCGCTTCAGGCGGAATTTCGTGGCAAAGATGTGCAGGCATGGTTCTGGCTGAATGCTGTGCGCGACTTGAAAGACTGCGGTGCTGCGTGGCCATGAACAGGTTCACGGTCGGCTGTGATTGAATCCGTTTCCATTGGCGATCGCGTTTTACAAGCCAACCCGCGCTCATGCCGCTGGCGTCTTGGCGAATCGAGTGCCCCAATGGGCGGAATCTGCGGGTGGCCGCCGACCAAATTCGGCCTTTGATGCATGGTTTTTCAGCCATTCGGCACAGGATGCCGAAGCGACATGGAGTTTCGGGAATCCCAAAAAAAATGGTCGCAGATCGGATTGCCATCGTATTGACGGGCTCGGACTTCAGCGGCTATCACTCCCGAGAATCGTCCCGAAATCGCGCCGATGCCAGGCAGACGGAAGGCCGAACACAGAAGGCTTCGATCAGTTTCAAAACGACGCTCCGGAAATGGATTCCGGACTCGGATCGAGTCACTCACAACTAAATCATGGTCCGGACCGGAAATGACCGGTTCGGAGATTATGGATGATCGCTGGTCAGGACTGGGAAGTTCTGGCGAGTATTCCTGAAGGAGGATCCAAAAGTGCACAAGGCCATCGGACTAATCACCTGTGCTTCGGTGATGGCTGTGTCGCTGTATTTGTTCAGCGGCGGCGATTCCTCACGAACGCTGTCAGCCCAGACGGACTCCGAAAACGGAGAAGGTTACGGAGCTGTCGCCAGACGATTTCTTCAGGATGCTCGGGATCAGGCGCAGAAAGGCAATATTGCCGAAGCGCGGAAACTGGCAGGAACGGCAGCGTCGCTGTGTTCCGACTGGAGCAAATCCGAGCAGTCACCAGAGCAGTTCCTGAAGTCGCTCAATACGAACAGCAAGGAGTCTGGAGGAGACGCCTCGCTGTTCGATGCGTCTGAGCCGGTTACGGACATCACAACCGATTCTGCTCAGCCTCAGGAGCCAGTTGAAGTCAATCCGTTCGAAGAGGCGGCCGCAGGTGGCGATGCCCCTGTCGATACCGAACCGGCAGCGGCGGTCACCAGCAGTGATCTGCTGAAGAAGAAGCAGGCTCAGCGGCTGATCAAGGAAGCGCGTTACGCGCTGGCCAATGGTGACACGGCACTTGCTCGCTCCCGAGCGTTGCAGGCTCGTCAGCTGAATGCTCCATGGGGACTTTGGGATGACCGTCCGGAACATGTGCTTGCCGACCTTGATAAGAAATCGAAGACTTCAACGTTTGTACCTGGGAGATCAGCAACCGCCGCCGCTCCTGAGATTCGTTCAAAGGATACCGAACACACCTATCAGCAGGCGACCGTTCTCCTGCGACAAGCTCGTGCAGCCATGGATGCCGGGAAGCTGTCTGAAGCACAGCAGCTTGCGGACGAAGCTGCGACGTTCGATGTCGCGTACGGAATCTTTGAAGACAGCCCGACGATGGTGAGTCGCGACATTAAGCGACTTGCCGGATCAGGTTCTGAAGCCTTCAAAGCGTTTGCATCAACCTCCTCCGAGGCGTCGCCGGAAGCTGACAAGGCTCGCCAGTTGCTGCGTGAAGCTCGTGAAGCCCTGACTCAGGGACGACTCGCAGAAGCACGAGAAAAAGCCAAAAAGGCCTCGGGTCTGAATGTCACATACAACGTGCTGGATGATACTCCGGAGACGGTATTGAATGACGTGGAATCCGCGCAGCATGGTCAGGGCGGCATGCAGTCCTTGCCTAATACTGACAAAGGAATCGCGGCAACTGGTTCATCAGCAGCGCCTGATACTCGCCAGCTTCTGGCCGATGCCCGCTCTGCACTCAGTAACGGAGACACTGACGCGGCACAGGAATTTGCCCTGCAGGCTCAGCAGCAGGATGCGACCTACGGACTTTTGGAAGATCGTCCGGAGCTTGTGCTGGAAGAAGCGCAGTTGATGGCTGGCCACGACGCAAAACGTTCCGGCCCTCAGGAAATTGCCGGGAATGGTGCGGTGGACGTAACACTTGCCGGGACTCAGGGTCTGAACAATCCATTCGGATCCGGAACGAAGAATTCAGAATTGGTAACTGCCGACTTTCCGGTCATCGCACCGGATCGGATGTCGGCTGACGAAGCCTATCGACATGGCCTTAAACTGTATCGAAGCGGAGACCGAGCCGGGGCCAAACTGGCGTTTACTCAGGCATGGAAGAATGCCGGAGAACTGAGCGGAATGCAGCGTCGTCAGCTTCAGGAAGTCCTGCAGGATCTGGCCATCGTTCGTGCCACCGATGTCCAGCTGGCTTCGGCTCAGCAGGAGACATCCGGATTTTCTGATGCGAGCGAAACCGTGGCAGACCCGACAGCGGAAAAAGATCCACTGACAGTTGCCACAGAGGCATCTGACGTACAGTTTGATCGTCTGCGAACAGAAGTGATGAACAGCGTCTTTCGTGCTGAGAAACTGAAGAACGAAAGTCCTGATGAAGCATTGCAGATTCTGGACCATACGCTGGAGAACGTGGAAGCGGCAGATCTGAATAAGGAATCGCAGGAGACTCTGGCCGGCTATGTTCGCCGAAGTCAGGAAACGATTCGCGAATATCGACAGCAGATCGCGCCAAATCTGGCTCGGGAAGAAAAGAACCGCAACGTTCTGGAAGACATCAAGCGGGAAACCGAAACCAAAATCCGCGTCGAACAGGAATTCGCAGAACTGGTTGATCAGTACAATGAATTGCTGAAAGAAAAGCGATTTGCCGAAGCCGAACTTGTGGCGAAAAAAGCGAAGGATTTGAACGCAGATGCCGCTGCCGCAACCTTGATGGTTGAAAAGGCCAAGATGTATCGCCAGAACTACTTCAATCAGGACGTCCGTGACCGCAAGGCGGACAGCTTTACGCGACAGCTCAACGACGTTGATCTGGCATCCATTCTGCCGGCCGGTGAATACAATCTTCCGGACGCGAAGTCCTGGAAAGATCTGACGGGCCGACGTAAGAAGTACGATCGAGCCGACAATCGTGACCGTACTGAAAGCGAACTGCAGATTGAAACCAGTCTGGGGCAGAAAGTCTCCCTGCATTTCCATGATGTCCCCCTGACGGAAGTCATTCGACATATCGCGACTGTGCATGGCATCAACATTGCCATGAAGACACGGGCGATCGAAACTGAAGGTTTGACGGCAAATCAGCTGGTGAGCATCGACGTGGATGGCATCACGCTGAAGAGTGCCCTGAATCTGCTGCTCGATCAGGCAGGTGGTCTGGTGTATTCGATCGAGAACGAAACGCTGATGATCAGCAATCGTCTGGAGCAGGAAACGACGATGGCCCTCGCGACATATCCTGTCGCCGACCTCGTCGTGCCACTCAGTATGTCAGTATCGACGGGCGGGAATCTGGTCCAGATGGGAAGTGATCGTGCGGCCGCAGGGACTGGTCTGTATCAACTGGATGATCAACTGACCGTCGGCCTGGGTGGATCGAAGGGCCGACAGCCCAGTGATCCACGATCACAGGCAAGCAACGGCGTGGACTTTTCAGGTCTGATTGATCTGATTACCACCTCGGTAGAACCTGGTACCTGGGATATGGACGGTGGCAGTGCGACGATCGCGACTGAAGAGAATACACTGAGTCTTGTGATTCGCCAGACATCGGCTGTCCATGAACAGATCGCCGACCTGCTTTCACAGCTCCGGAAACTGCAGGACCTGCAGGTGACAGTCGAAGTTCGATTCATCAGCGTTTCGGACAACTTCTTCGAACGCATCGGTGTGGACTTTGACTTCAATGTGCAGGACACTCTGGGCGATCCTCCAGGTGTGCCAGCGTTTGGATCGCGTCAGCTGACATTCCCAGGTGGAGCTGCTGCCGGTGGTGGTGGTGGGGCGGGTGGTGGTCAGGCAGCCGACTTGCGTGGTGGTGGTGGAGGTGGTGGTCAGGGGGGACAGCAGGCTCAGACCCAGGGTCTGTTTGACAATATCAACCGTGTGAATTCACCACGGGACGACTTTAATCGTGAGGTCGTAGGACTTTCTGCACCCGGCACGTTTACTCAAGACTACGACATTCAGTTCCGTCAGGGATCATTTCAGCTTGGTGTTCCTGACTTCGGTGGATACACGCCCGATGCCGGGATTCAGGTGGGCATGGCGATCCTGAGCGATATCGAAGCCTTCTTCTTTATCCAGGCGGCTCAGGGAGATCGACGAGCCAACATTATGTTTGCTCCAAAAGTGACTTTGTACAACGGGCAACTTGCAACCATCACGGACCAAACGACGCGTTATCTGGTGACCGGTCAGACTCCGGTTGTCGGAACCGGCTCGGTAGGTTTCTCAACACAGATCACGGGAATTCCCGACGGCATCAGCCTGACAGTCGCC
>JBBJME010000155.1:0-16429 GCA_037719765.1 Planctomycetaceae bacterium | reverse complement strand
TTCTCACCAGTCCTGCTGTTGGCGTACGTCGCTGTGCGTCTGGCAAGTCCCGGCCCAGCCATTTACCGTGCTCGCCGCGTTGGTCGAGGCGGCGAATTTTTTGTCATGCATAAGTTCCGGACGATGCATACCGGAGTCGGCAGCGGGAGCGTAATTACTGGAGCGAAGGATTCGCGTGTTTTTCTTGTGGGTAAAATTCTCCGCCTTCTGAAGATCGATGAGCTTCCCCAGTTGTACGATATCCTGATTGGCAAGATGTCCATTGTCGGACCACGCCCGGAAGATCCGAAGATCGTTGCGCAGTATTATTCCCCGCTGTCTCGGGAGACTTTGAATATCTCCCCCGGTCTGTCAAGTCCAGGAAGCATCCATTACTACACGCACAGTCACTTCCAGCTCGACGACAACGATCCAGAGCGATCGTACGTCGTTAAGTTGCTCCCCATCAAGCTGGCTCTGGATCTGGTCTACATGCGTCGCGCATCGCTGTGGTACGACCTGACGATCATTTGGAAAACGGCTGTCACGATCCTGCTGATCGGACTTGGTAGACGGCAGTTCGCCGAACCACCGGAAATCACCGAGGCCCGGGAAATACTGAAGAATGCGGACACACCGCTGGTGACGTTTACTTTGCCGACGGAACTGTCATGATTCGGGGCTGTTTGTCGAAGTACCATTGCTTCGTCAGTGGATTTTGCGGCGTCGGTTTCTGAGGCAGAGTAAAAGTCGCCGGAATGATTCCGTCATCAGTCACGATGCGGTTTTCCGCGGTGCTGGCACGACCTCCGAAGAGTCGCACGAGCGGTTCGATGCGAGGATCCTGCCTGCTGCTGAATGAGCCGACGGTGACGATTGAACGATATTGATCGTGAAAGACCCAGGCTTCATAGTCCTTATCATATCCGTGCTTCGAAGCCGTCCGCAGGGCTTCTGCCAGCGCAATGGCTTCCTTGGCACAGCCGACGAGATTGGAGCCGAAATTCTGTTCGAACATCGCCATGGCCTTCGTTGATGACTGGTTCCCGACCTGCATGACGCTGCCGCCGGCAAAGGTGGCCACATGCAGCGTGTACTTGCCTTTATTCTCGAGCAATGTGAAGGGTGCACCATCATTCAGATCCACGACATCGCCTTCCAGTTTCTTGCTCTGAATTTCACCGTTGTAAATCGGGTTAATAGTCAGAATCGCTCCACCAAACGGGCTTGGCTGACCAGGCGTTTTTGCGAACAGTCCGCCCTTCTTTTCCTCGACGATCGAAGAATTGTATTTCTTCTTGATCCACTTCAGGACGGCCTGCGCCTGCTCGTCGTCAATCGATTTGAAGTTACCGGCGAGCACGCAGATTTCTCCCTGACGGGCAATGACACGTCGCGCGACATTTTGAACAGGATTCGGACCGTCGACTTCATCGGTTTCCTCATCGACAGAATATGTGTACGCAGGAATGCCTTTCGTGCGAAGTTCGTACACAATCGTGTCCGCTGCTTCCCAGGCCGTGAGACCATTGATTCGATTTTCACCTTTCACATCGCTCAACGATGCCACCATGATCATCCACGGGCCATGTTGATTCGTGAGACTGTAGCGTTTGCCCTGAATCGCTTCGGTGCGACCGCAGTACGCAGTGCCGGTGGCCGTGAGCATGGCGAGGAACACGAGTGTGATATTTCGGAAGGCGTTCATTACGAGTTCCTTCTTGCTGCTGATCGTCAAATTTGGCGAGGGCGATTTCTGGGTTCCTGAACCGATCCCGCTGAACGGGCTGAGAGTATGTCGTGTCAGGCGACAGGTGCATAAGTCAGCTTTCGCAATTCGCAGCCGTGTGGCGAAACTGAGTTCCGCCGAGCTGCACCGCATCTGCAACTTCTGCCGAAGTGCTTTGCTGCGTTGCCTTTTCTGCCCGAAAAAGTCGCCTGGACATCCATGTCCGAAATGAGGCAAGGGTGATTCACAGGCCACGTCTATCTTTCACCAACGCAAATACGCGGCCAGATCGTCGGTTGTCAACCGTCCGTCGTGGAGGGCAGAGGCGATCAACAAGCCGTCAATGCCTGCTAGCGCAGCTTTCGCCAAGCACTCTGCAGAATCTACGCCGCCGCGATATGATTCTGATATCCGGCGATATGCGTCGGATGTCCTCGCACAATCGCAGAGTCGGAACGCCGTGTCCGGTTCCCACGGCCGCCAGATCCAGCACGATCAGTTGACCTAGACCCCGTTCAATCACAAAACGGACCAGGTCGAGCGGTGATTTCCCTTGCCACGCGGGATCACTGACCAGCAGTTTGCCGTGCTTCAGGTCGATACTGAAGATCAATGAGGCAGAGTCAATTCGTGTGACCAATGTCGCAAGCTGGCTCATGTCGCGCATCGACTCCGACGCAATGACAACCTGACGCACGCCGAGGTGCAGCAATTCTTCAATCTGTTCGACCGTCGCAGCACCGGCATCCACAATGAGCGAAACGCCCGTGCGCACCATTTCCGCAATTGTACAACGATTGAGTTGCCGCCCTTCAATGGCATCCAGATCGGCAACGTAGCAGACCGCACACCGGAAATGTGCATGAAGCGCCATGAGCACTTCCGCCGGTTCTGCGCTGGTCGTCAACAAACTGTCAATCGCTCGATAGCGACTGCGATCCCCGGCAACCGCCCGCACAGCGATCCCATTGCGAATATCGATGACAGTGATAATCTGCATTCCGTAAAGCCATCAGCATCAATGTGCACCAGGGGCATCGCCGGAACCCTCTGGAAGGTCTGTGTGCATCCATTTCATGAGCAACGGCGAAATGGCAAGGCAGATCAGACCACAGATGCCGGCTGCAATCGCAATCTGCTTAAAGACGTCGCCATAGACATGGACTGTCTCAAGCGGAATGGGGATCACATTCTCATCACCGCCACCATGTTCAACACCGGTAAACTGCGAAATGATGGCTGCCAGATACTGTGAAAATGCGGTGGCAAGAAACCAGGCCCCCATAACTGTGCTCACAAGCACTTTGGGAGAAAGTTTTGTGATCATCGACAAACCCACTGGAGACAAACACAGCTCTCCGGTGGTGTGAAGCACGTAACCCAGGACCAGCCAGCCGGCAGCCACCATTCCGCGTGAATCTGAAACTTGTGCCCCATACCAGAACACAGCAAACCCAAGACCCAACTGGATCAGTCCAAGCGCGAACTTCACCGGCGTTGGTGGCTCTATGCCACGAGCCCCGAGAAACGTCCAGAGGGATGTGAAGACCAGCCCAAAAATCAAGATGCAGACGGCATTGACGGACTGAAACATGCTTGCCGCGAGTTCCTGGCTGCGAGTGGCCACCCCCATTCCGACGTTGTCGTTGTTGATATTCCACTCAATTTCAAATCCAACATTTGCCTTATGATCGTCAGCAGATCTCAAGGCATTGAGCTGATCCAGCGTGAAGAGCGTACCCCCGTTGCTGTACCCAAGTTGCTCCTGCGTCGGCTGAATTCTGATCGTCTGGCCGACATCCTCCTCAGAAATTGTTCGCGACTCAGATACGCGATCCACATTTCGATCGGCAAAATTATTCAGGCTGCTGCCTGCCTGCTCAAAGAACGCCCAGAACAACATTGAAAAAAATGTCAGTGTCAGAACAACGACCATGCGATGACGAGCGATGGTATCCAGCACAAACGTTTTGATGATGAGGTAACCAAATGCAAGGATTCCCGTGACGGTCAGCAACAAACCTGCCGGCTTGCTGATTTCTTCCAGAAACACTGCGGCAATCTTTGTGAAAGTGCCGCCCTTCTTGAATTCTTCAATTGTAGAACCTGCAATCAACTGAACCGGCTGCTTGTCGGACGTCAAAAGCGAAAAACCGGACACAAAGTGCATCAGGATTGCAATCGCAACAAAAATACCAATCACGACCATCATGACCGTCTTTGGACTGACAGGGTTCTTTGCTGCTCCGGCGGCGCCGGGTAGCCCGCCGCGCGACAGAGCAGTGATCGAAATCACCCCGGCAATTGCGAGGCAGACGGCCACGAATGCATTCCAGACGATGGCCGTTGTGTTGTCCGGTCGGTAGAACAGCAAGGCAAATATCGCCCCCATAGCACCTGCACCAATCAAAGCCTGTGTGACAAGATTTGGCATCACAAAGACAGCCAGACCGACCATCATCCCGATTGTGGCCAAACCGAACCCGAAGTGCCAACCGTACGTTTCACCGATGTAGCCACATAAAAGCGGACTCATGGCGGCCCCAAGATTGACGCCCATGTAAAAAATCGTGAACCCACCGTCTCGCAGATGGCTTCCCGCTGGATACAGAGTTCCGACGATTGTTGAAATATTCGGCTTGAAGAATCCATTTCCGACGATCAGTAACGCCATCGCCAGGTAGAAGGCATTCGGATTCTCAACTCCCATAATCAAATGCCCGGCGGCCATCAATAACCCGCCGATAATGACACGATGCGCCCCAGCAGCCTGTCAGCCAACAGGCCGCCTATGAACGGCGTCATGTAGACCAATGCTGTGTATGCACCGTAAACAGTGTAGGCACGGTTGTCGTTGTACTCAGAAATCCCTTCGTCATGTAGAAGACCAAAGCGCACGCATGCCGTAGTACGAAAAGCGTTCCCACATCTCGGCGAAGACAAAGTAAACAGACCGGTAGGGTGACTAAAGAGCGTTGGCGAATCTTTTGAAACATCGCCGCTGCGGACGCAGAATTCATGGTGTGTCCTGACTTGATAAACAGATTCTCCGGAATGAAGGCACGCAGCTTAGCTCTCCAGCGTGGTCCGCAACAACCACACAGGCAGGACTTTCATCCCTGGTAGTCGGATTCCGAACAGGCGAAACCTGCGTCTTGTGGATTCCGGGCGGCACAGGACAGCCGATTGAGTTCCCGCGGGTGGCTTTCCCTGAGTTCTGACACTTCGCAACATGCCCGTTTGCCGGGATATGGCTCTTGCATCCAGAATCGCGAACCGGGATGATGACCAGCGGGAACATGCGACCTTGCCGGCGGCGAAACGCCGCATAGCGCAGAATCCAGATGAGCCTGAGACGACATCATGAAAAAATGCCGACGTTGTACAAAACCTGCTACTCTGCACGTTACGGAAATCCGTGAAGGGGAAGCGGCAATCGTCCATCTGTGCGATACGTGCGCCAGGGAATATCTGGAACAGAGTCCAGACGACGAGAATTCCACGACTGCTTCCGATCTGGCATCGAAGCTGGATGAATTGATGGGGGACTCGCATTCGCCCGCGAGTTGTCCAAACTGTGGGATTTCGTTCAGCGAATTTCGCGAAAGTGGTCGTTTCGGCTGTCCCCAGGACTATACCGAATTCATGACTGAGCTTTTGCCACTACTGGAAAACATCCACGAAGACGTTGAACACAAAGGCAAGCGACCTCGGAGTACCGTTGTGGGGACTCAGGAACAGGGACAGCTTATCCAGCTTCGCAACGAACAGCGAAAAGCGATTGAAGAAGAAGACTACGAAACCGCAGCCCGACTTCGCGACGAAATCTCTACGCTCGAAAACGCCATGCGTGAAGAAACGCCAAAGAAACCTCGTAAGAAAAAGAAGTCTGCGCCGCCTGAATAGGCTGATCCTGCAGTGGGAACCAGCCTGTTCAGGCGAGCATTGGAACACCGCCATACGCGAATTTCCACAGTGGGCGGGTGTGGCTGAGCAGCCGCTGTTTCCATCCTGCGAGTCGTACGCCAGGCTGCTCGGCCGTTGGTGTTTCTTGTCTGGGCCAGGAATCTTCCTACAATTCCGGGATTGAGCAGCTCAATTCGAAGTGCTGTTTCACTGATTTTCAAGGACACCTTTCTTTGAGTCCGGAACGCCCAGACAACTCGTTTTGCATGGCGGACCTCGCACGCACCAGTGGCGAATGGCTTCGGGGTGACGGTCCGGAATCGGATATTGTCATTTCCAGTCGCGTCCGCCTGGCGCGCAATGTAGCGGGCTTTGCTTTTGTGACGCGTGCCTCAGCCGACGCACGATTTCAGATTGTGCAGATGGTGAAGTCTGCCATGCAGGACGAAATTCAGCATCGCCCTGTACATCACGTTAACATCGAATCGCTGTCTGCGCTGGATGGCCAGATGTTGATGGAACGCCAGCTGATCAGTCGCGAACTCGCGCGGGGCGACGGGCCGCGCGCCGTAGCCATCAGCGAAGGCGAACGCCACAGTGTGATGATCAATGAAGAAGATCATCTGCGAATCCAGGTACTCCACAGCGGCTTTGCGCTCGACGACTGCTGGATGGAATGTGATGCGCTGGACGATCAGATCGAAGAAACAGTTCCCTATGCGTTCCACCCGGAACTTGGATATCTGACGGCCTGCCCGACAAACGTCGGCACTGGGATTCGCGTCAGCGTGATGGTCCATCTTCCGGCACTGCGTTTGACGCGAGAAATTCAGAAGGTGCATCAGGCCGCACAGAAAATCAACCTCGCCGTGCGTGGTTTGTACGGGGAAGGCAGCCAGGCAATGGGCGACTTCTACCAGATTTCGAATCAGGTGACGCTTGGAAAGTCCGAAGAGCAATTGATTGCGGAAGTGAAAGAAGTTGTTTCCAACATCATCGGCTGGGAACGCCGCGTCCGTGATCTGCTGGTGCGTGACAAACGCGCGGAACTGCACGATCAGGTCGCCCGCGCGTTTGGTGTGCTGACGAGCGCTCGGTCAATCAGTTCTGAAGAAACGATGCACCTGTTGTCGAGCCTGCGAATGGGTATTCAGCAGGGGCTCATTGATAATCTGGATCTGGCGACCGTGAATGAGCTGTTTATTCACACTCAACCGGCGCACTTACAGACACTGCACGGCGAGGCCCTGGAAACGGCGGAACGCAACAATGTCCGCGCGAATTACCTGCGGAAGCGACTGAACTCGTCGTCGCTGGGTTAATCGGTCCGTTTGAGCACCCGCTTCTGTCCTGGTGCTTCGCAACTGGTGGAACGCAGGATCGCCAGTTCGCACAGGACTTACGCGACCTGTGGGAAATATCCAAGTTGCGGCGCGCAGCAAAAATCCGGCGCAAATCAATCGCGCCGGATTTCAAGCATGCGGACCAACAGCCAACAGCTTACCTCTTAGGCGCTGTGCAAAGTCCGTCCGTCTCCGCCATTGACGTTTTCTGCTCCGTGATCACCGGGCACTGCGACGCCATTTCCGCATTCAACGCGGTGTAGGCTGACCATTCCGCTGGCAAGTTATCTTCGTGGAAGATCGCCGCGACCGGACATTCGGGAACGCAGGCTTCGCAGTCAATACATTCCTCCGGATGGATAAAGAGAATGGCTTCACCTTCGTAAAAGCATTCAACCGGGCAAACAACAACGCAGTCCGTGTATTTGCAGTTGAAGCACGGCTCAGCAACAACATGAGTCATGTGACACCCTTTCAGGCCAGATGATCTGGCGATCCATTCATCAAAATCAAAAAGATTCAAGACACATTCGAAACAGAACTTCACTGAAACATAATTCGCTGCAAAAATCCGCGTCCCTTCCGCTCTGATCTTCAAGGAGTCTGTTTCGCAGAAATCGAAACATACACTCTCCATGGCCGAACGTCGATCCTTGATACGTATTTCGGCGATTTATGACATCCTTTCCAGCATTTTCCAGAGTGGTCGGGCATGGAAAATCAGACGATGCAAATTGAGACGGAGTCTCGACCGTCTCCGGCAGAACTCACCGTTCCAGAGGCCAGACGAGACGCTGACACCGTCCGCAATTCTCAAAAGTCACAGTGAGAATTCGGTCATTCTCTCGTCAGACCCGAGGGAGTTGCATCAATCGCTGACGACATTTCTCCCGAAAAGTCGCCGGGAGTTCGCTAAACCAACCGGTGTTGGCACATTCCGGAGCAAGCCGAGCACGCACATGTTGTTTCCAGCAGATTTCGCTGGCACAATATAAGCACGGCTTCCTTGACCCCGGCGCAACTTCTTTTCGCTGCGATCAGCAGGCACGAGTAATTTCTGCCGGACGAGCCGATGGAAACTGTAGCATTTTGGATTTTAAGACGAAGTTTCGATCGATTTCGCGTTTTAAGTGATCGTTCGCGATTTTCATGGACCATAAACGCCAGGAACCGGGTTTCTAGTCAATGTTCAATCCAAACTGCGAATCTCTGCGTAGTCAGTACCAGGGCGAACTTTCAATGGCTTGATGGTAATTCTTTGTGAGTTGAAATCGTGCCACTAACAAACCACGACCGCAAATTATTGACAGACCTGCTGAATGCTCAAAGTGGAGCGTGGAAATTATTTGTCGATCGGTACACGCCGCTCGTCGTGCAGGTCATTCAGCACACGGCACATTCCCACAGTCTGAAACTCAACGCTGACGACACCGAAGACCTGTGCGCTGATACGATGGCTGAACTTCTGGTGCGGGACATGGCGGCTTTGCGAAGTTTCCGCGGGCGTTGTTCGCTGGCGACGTATCTGGGAGTGATTGCTCGCAGGATAGTCGTTCGAAAGCTGGCAGAACATCGATTCTCGTCCGCGATGGGGCATATCAATGCACATCGGGCGGCCGTTGATTTTGCGTCGTCGGAAAACAGCTCAGTGCGACAACTGGACCACCGTGACCAGGTCGAATCGCTGCTGTCAAAGCTGCCCCAGGAACCGCAGCAGGTTGCAAAGTGGCTGTTTCTGGACGAACTGACTTACCGCGAAATCGCCGGACGGCTGGGTAAGTCTCTCAATTCCATCGGACCAATTGTGTCCCGCCTGCGAACGCTGCTCCATCGCAGTGAAGTTTCACCGCTCACTAAAGAATGATGCAGGCCACTCTTAGCGCAGTTTCCGGAGACATTATCTGCCCGGGAAACTCCGATTCTGCCGTTCGAAACACTCGGTTGATGTTTCGTAACATTGACGCGTTGTTAATCCGCAACGCATCGAACGCTTTACGCGATCCGTTAAAGAACGGAATTCGCAGCAACCCCGTGGAATATTCGCGGTAGTCGCAACTCCATTGGTGACATTGATTTACGAATTACAACTCAAGGCGGCATTCGAAATCCCTCTTCCGCCTGATCCACTGGAATGCCGTTCGCTATCAAAGATCAAAGATCAGGCAATTTCCTTGTGGAACAGGGAGTGTTGCTGGCCTGAGTGAACTGATTTTCCAGACGTGTGCGGAGCAACGTTTGGGAGGAACTTCAACGATCCTGCGGATGCAGATCAACGTGAGTTCATTGCTCAGGACAACGCCCGAGTTTGTCTGCTGAATGGCCAGGACGCAGATATCAATTCTGGCGGTACCAACTTCTCAATTGGTACCAAACGGATAGGCCAAGCCTATCCAAATCTCTCGTCTCTCTCTCTAAAAAACGAAAAAGGAAACACACATGTTGAAGACTCTCTGGAATGATGAATCAGGTGTAATTCTGTCTGCCGAAATCGTGCTCATCGGAACCATTCTGGTTCTTGGGATGATTGTCGGTCTGGTTGAGCTGCAGTGCTCAATCATCGCTGAGTTGAGCGACCTGGGAAGTGCCTTCGGCAACCTGGACCAGTCGTATCAGATTTCCGGCTTTGCCAGCGGTAAAGGTGGCGGTGAGTTCAAGGCTCGCACATACGGAGCTCGTTACACAGACTTCGCTGACGCATGCGACTGTGATCAAAACATGTCGATTGTTTGCAACGACCCCGGTGAAATTGCCAAGTAATCTGCCAGCGTCCGGATTATTTACGGACGCATCAGCATGAACTTTGAAGGAGGCGATGTCATCAGACATCGCCTCTTTTCGTCTGCGCGGTAGCAAAGCTGCGGGTGAATCGGCACAATCCTGGACTTGCGGCACGGAATCCCGGCCGCAGTTTTTAGATTCCTGTTCCGGTGCCACGCATCGTCTTCACCCGCATGACCAGCCTGAAAGCCAGACTGAACAAAGCCAAAGCACGCCTGTTCGGCACAGCGACGAAGGACATCGTCGTGCCGTTCGAGTTGCCGTGCGATTGCGGTCATCGGGTCACCGGGATTCGGCGAGCGTCTTACCAGATAGCCACTTGCTCTTCATGCGACGCCAGAGTCTATGTGCTGCCCGTCAACGTCTATCCAGCCACAAAACGCGTGCGCAGTGAAGTTCTGGACGGATCTGTCACCAGTCGCCTGAGCGTGGTTGTGCGGGATCTAGTCGTTGGTGAAACTGAATCGACGCAGGAAACGCAGTCCTCTGCAAAGCGTTCCATGACTCCGGGACAACGCAGACCAGGACCGCCTGCCCTCTCAGAGACACCTCCGGCAGAAAGTGATTCGTCAGACGGCGAAAAAGTTGCGGGGAAGCGTTCGCGAAAATCTAACACTCCAACAAAAATTTTACCGGCGGGGCAGCGCTAGCGGCCGAACAGATTCTTGTCGAAGAACCGATCGTCCGCGTTCCGCGTCCGAGTCTGGCAGTCGTCATGTCCCGTGTCTTTACGCCGTTTCGGCTGCTGATGCTGAGTGCCGCAGTGCTCGTCGCCGTGACTGGGTGGTGGATTGTGACACAGCGTCATATGGAAGACGCACGCAAGACATGGCGACGCGAAATCGATGTTGCAGAAAAGGCCCTTGAAGACAAAGACCTGGTGGCGCTGCAGGATTCTCTTGCAAAAGCTGTGGCTGCCGCAAACACCCTGCAGCGCGACGACATTGAATCGCGTCGAGCGGTTTCGTTGTTGCTGCAGACACAGGCCGTGCAGAATCTGAGTTCCACCGACTTGATTTCCCTGCTTTCCGGTTGCGTTTCTGACGATGGCGCTTTGAATACGTCAAAAGCAGCCGCGGCGGCAGAATCGCTGACGGGGAAATGGTTCGTTTTTGAATGCTCATTGCTGCGTTCTGAAAACGGACTGCAGGCGGACCTGCCTCTGATTGTGGATTCTGTCCCGGTGACGATCACAATTTCATCCGAATCGCTGCAGCGCGCCGTGACGGCAATGCCGCAATCTCCGCTGATGTTTGTGACGTCCGTAGAATTCTGCCGCGTTGCCGAAGGTGGGCGGGAGTTTCAGATTCAGCTCAACGGCAATTCATTGACACTCATCACGACCCAATATCATGCCGCGCAACTGGGTTTCACCGCCGCAAACTCGCCAGGCTTGAATGCTTTACTGGAACGACAGGCTGAGTTTCTGAAGTCTGCGTCCGCCGGAGAGGACAGCCATCAATGAACGTTTGGATTCTGAAGTCGGTCGTGCTCGTGTTACTGCTGGTGCAATCTGCAATTGCGCTTGGGCAATCCGTCATGATTCAGGACTTGCTGGCAAAAAAGGAACAATGGCCGACTTACGCAGCCGACGGTCGAAAGTTTCAGTTCGAAGGCCGGTTTGAAGGCCGTTCGGCAAATACAATCAAGATCATCAAGTTCGATGTAAGCTGCAAGATTCCGTCGAATGGCACGTTTCCGGATGGGATCAAGAGTGGTCAGCGAATCGAACTGATCGGACGATTCCTGTCTGAGAACGGAAAACTCTTCTTCGTCGTCTCGCGGATTCTGATCAAAGACACGGACGTTGACCGACTGCGTTCTCGCATCAAGGATGTTCCCGCTGACCAGCCTGCAAAACTGCTGGATCTGGCGGCGGAATATCAGATCGACGCAGAGTTTTACGACGATACCGCACTGAAGGCCGAAATCGCTGCCGTACGGACCGACAGTCTTTCGCGCCTTCGCCGCATGGCTCGCGGCGACGTCACAAAACTGCGTGAGCTTCTGCGGCAGAGCACATCGCTTGGCGTGAAACCCGAATTGATCCAGACGCTTCAGTTCGAATCAGTTTATGCCGCCTCGAAAGAATCAAACGCAGACGTGAATGCTTTAGTCGCCGAAATGAAGATGTTCTGCGAAGGTTGGGATCGACTCGTGCCACCCGTTCCAGAACGTATGAAACTGGAGTTCACTAGAGACGCGGTGACCACGTTTATTGAGGCTCAGGAGGCGACAGACGCGGCCTGCATCGTTTGCTGTACAAGTCACTGCGACTGCGCAGATTCAGTCGATGGTCAGGTCGGATGGAAGCAACGGCCGAAATGTCAAACTGGTTCGCACGGAATTTGGCGCTGATGATCCGCTGGCTGCAGACTTTGAAGAACGCGAGGTTCAATTTCGGATGACACAAATCGCCATGCTTTCCCGGACGGATCTCAAGGGACTCACAGAATTGCTGACCAGACTCAATCGCGCCGCTCAGGTGCCGGACGCCGTTCGCGACTGGTTGCGCGCTCAGGAACGAAAATTCGGTACGTCGAATCTGGCGGGACTGCTGCGCACGGCGGATGAGTATCTGTTTGTGGCCGACCTGCTGCAGTCAGCCGAATATCAACAACAGGGCGTGGAACTGTTGAAGCAGGCATGGACCAGTGCCAGCGAGTCCGCGCCGACCGACGCGGATCTAATTGCCGATCGACTGCATCGGCTCGGCTGGGAACGCCTCAACAACAAGTGGATGACGAATGTTCAAATGAATTTGCTGCCGAAGGATGACGTGCAACTCGCGATTCGTGAAGGTCGAGTCGTGCGTGGAATGAGCGTGCAGCACGTCGTGCAGACACTAGGGCAGCCCACGAGAATCTCGCGAATCGCATCGCGGAAGTCTGTTTGCGAAATGTGGAGCTACGAAGCGGAAGGTTCTGCCGACATGGTGATCCGATTTCGCCGCAGCCTGATCGATGAGACAACCACCTCGAGCATCGTCGAAGATGTCTCCCGCATCCCCGCGCGGCGACGTCACTAGCCAGGCGAGCGGTGCGGCGTGAGCCCACCGGTACGTTGCGACGAAAACCACAGACAACTCCGTAGCAGGTCATGCGTCGCCTGGGATTTTCTGCGATCTTTGCGTTCTTTTGCGGTCATTCAAAATTGCAGACGTCAAGCCACAGCCGGCCACCGCTGCTCATCTGCCGGTGGTCCCACTCGGTACAACGATTTCACTCGATGATCGACCAGCCCTCTTGCCAAACGCTACAGCTTGCCAAACGCTACAGCTTGCCTATACGATGAAGCTTCACAATACCCCGACGCGACAGCGGCTTACTTGAACCAAGCGTTGCACCGCGACCGGGTAAACTGTTGCGTTCGTAGGGCAAACGATGAGTAACAAGACATGAAGAACGCACAAAACCACGATGAGCGAATCGCCAAAATGACATTCGCTTCGGTGTATCCACACTACGTTGCAAAGGTTGAGAAGAAAGGCCGAACTAAAGAGGAATTACATCAAGTAATCACATGGCTGACAGGGTATAGCGAAAGCAACCTGCAAAAACTTCTTGAGAAGAAAGTAACGTTTGAACAATTCTTTAGGGAAGCAACAATGAACCAGAATGCACACCTCATTACTGGTGTAATCTGTGGCTATCGAATAGAAGAAATACACAATCCGTTGACACAACAGGTCAGGTACCTGGACAAATTGGTGGATGAAATAGCGAAAGGGCGTAAGATGGAGAAAATCCTGCGTGTTTGCTAGAACGTTGCGACTCAATTATACCTCATATGGGCGAAAGTGACATTAACCCGAAGCGTCAGCAAGGGCCGTAAATCCCAATCCCTCGCTGACGTTTCGGGTTACGATCCGGTGCTCACAAAAGTGTCATTTTCGGCCGCGTGGAGTATATTGGCTCGGTCAGGTCCCGCGCACGTTGCCAAACTGTTCGATTTGCAGGCGTGAGGAAAACTGGAAGCCAAACTCAGTTGCCAGCGGACGAAGCCAGAGGGATCGTTCGGCAAGTTGTTCGCGAGACCTGACCTGAGGCATCAACCGCACGAATGCTGGGCTCAATCGCGCCGCCGCTGATCAGCGGCGGAAACCCGCTGCCAGCGTGTATGGCATGTTCGTGCATCGGCTGCTTCAATGGGGCCGCCGCGGTTCAGCGGCGGAAACGTGCCAAGACGTGGCAAAGTCGAAAGCCAAGGCCGCGCTTCAATGGGGCCGCCGCTGTTCAGCGGCGGAAACACGCTGACACTCGCCAACGAGCCAGATATTGCAAGTGCTGCTTCAATGGGGCCGCCGCTGTTCAGCGGCGGAAACCCTGGCTGCCATGCTTGCATCTACGTGCCCCATGATGCTTCAATGGGGCCGCCGCTGTTCAGCGGCGGAAACTGCCAGGGCGGCGTCAAGGATTACAGCGTGCTCAGGGCTTCAATGGGGCCGCCGCTGTTCAGCGGCGGAAACCCGCAGATGAAGAGCAACTGTTGTTGAGATACCATTGCTTCAATGGGGCCGCCGCTGTTCAGCGGCGGAAACTCAACGCTTTCGTGATGCCTTTGAACGGGGGATTTTTCGCTTCAATGGGGCCGCCGCTGTTCAGCGGCGGAAACGTCCTTCGCGCACAGTCTGCACTCGCCAGCCTGGTTTCGGCTTCAATGGGGCCGCCGCTGTTCAGCGGCGGAAACCCAGCGACACGGGTCTGATTCCACGTATCTGGCTGAGGCTTCAATGGGGCCGCCGCTGTTCAGCGGCGGAAACCCTCAACCGTGACGTGATCCTTCGCGACTATCACGTCGCTTCAATGGGGCCGCCGCTGTTCAGCGGCGGAAACCCGGGGCATTGATTGCGCTGGCGTACATGATGAACTCGCTTCAATGGGGCCGCCGCTGTTCAGCGGCGGAAACCTTGCGAATCACTGGCTTTTCGAGCGTTACGTCCTGCCGCTTCAATGGGGCCGCCGCTGTTCAGCGGCGGAAACCCGGCTGTCACTGCGGAGGAGTGCCGCGATGCAATTGCTTCAATGGGGCCGCCGCTGTTCAGCGGCGGAAACTCTAGTTCATATCGAGTGATTGTCCATTCGTGAATCGCTTCAATGGGGCCGCCGCTGTTCAGCGGCGGAAACTCGTACGAGGTGACTTGATCGAACGTTCGATCATTGCTTCAATGGGGCCGCCGCTGTTCAGCGGCGGAAACGCGACGTGCTCGCTTCTCCGAATGGTGAGCAACAAGCTTCAATGGGGCCGCCGCTGTTCAGCGGCGGAAACCCGGAAAGGCAGAACGGCCCAAATAATCGGTGGACGGGCTTCAATGGGGCCGCCGCTGTTCAGCGGCGGAAACGCGACGATGCCGATGCCATGGCGGCAGGAACATATCTGCTTCAATGGGGCCGCCGCTGTTCAGCGGCGAAACCAGCTTGTGGGCCATCGCGAACGCCAGTACAAGGCTTCAATGGGGCCGCCGCTCAGCGGCGATATCTGGTGTTCGATGTGCCGGCAGACGGGAACGCGGCTTCAATGGGGCCGCCGCTGTTCGCGGCGGAAACCGTCTGGTGTTCGATGTGCAGCGGGCAGGGAGCGGCTTCAGGGCCGCCGCTGTTCAGCAGCGGAAACTTCCTTGCGGAACAGGAAGCCGCACAACCAACGGAGGAGAAATGGGGCCGCCGCTGTTCAGCGGCAGGCCTTGAAGAAAGTCACCGGGCTGTCGCGGCTTCAATGGGGCCGCCGCTGTTCAGCGGAAACGCAATCCGCCTGCTGGACCTGCCGGAGCAGCTTCGCTCAATGGGCCGCCGCTGTTCAGCGGCGGCGGCCGCGCGGCGGGAAAAGAAAAACGCCGATCAGGCAGCTCAATGGAGCCGCCGCTGTTCAGCGGCGACCCTGAGTGCGGCATCAGGCCAATCACACCAACGCTTCAATGGGGCCGCCGCTGTTCAGCGGCGGAAAACTCACGGGCTCAGCTTCATGTTCGTGCCGACGGCGGGCTTCAATGGGGCCGCCGCTGTTCAGCAGCGAAAGCACGGACCAGCCATGTTCGTCTGGCGGCGCTTATGCGGTCGCACTGTTGGCGTGACGCAGGCCGTTATCAGTTGAGATGCTTGATTGATGCTCAATGGGGCCGCCGCTGTTCAGCGGCGGAAATGCAGTGGCGTTATCAATTGAATGCCCTTGATTGAAACTCAATGGGGCCGCCGCTGTTCAGCGGCGGAAACGTGGAAGGGAATGGAAGAATCATCGCGATCGTCAGCCAATGGGGCCGCTGTTCAGCAGCAAAGCGTGGCGAAGAATTCGCGAGCAGGTTTTTCAAGCTTCAATGGGGCCGTCGCTGTTCAGCGGCGGAAACGTTGTGCAGGCAAGTTTCTCAGTTCACTTTGATGTTGCTTCAATGGGGCCGCCGCTGTTCAGCGGCGGAAACGTATCCTGCGATCTTTGCAGCTCGCGTGGCGAATGAGCGCTTCAATGGGGCCGCCGCTGTTCAGCGGCGGAAACTGATCAGTTTCGTGTGGACTCGGGACCATGGATGCTGCTTCAATGGGGCCGCCGCTGTTCAGCGGCGGAAACGAATCATGGTGAAGCACGATTAGGATGCGTTCTGTGCTTCAATGGGGCCGCCGCTGTTCAGCGGCGGAAACGGGATATGAGCGGTCGATGGATGCTGACGATGATCTGTTGCTTCAATGGGGCCGCCGCTGTTCAG
>JBBJME010000012.1:0-47779 GCA_037719765.1 Planctomycetaceae bacterium | reverse complement strand
GGCACAAAATCGAGAAGTGCAGGGTCATCAAACACGGATCTGCGTCCCCACAAGGCGGCTCGTCCGTCGCGGTACAGCGGAGCCCAGTCAGGATGATTGTCCAGATGCTGCACGGCGGACGCGTCGGCGATGCAGTCCAGGAGCACCAGACTGGGATTGCCAAACTCCAGGACTCGATTTGAGTCCACCGGCCCGGACGTCGCAGCACGATAGCGACGTGACATGTCTGAACCAAACAGCAGATCGAAATTCATGTCCACCACGGTCTGAGGATAACATGTGTCGTAGCGACCATCGAATCCGACAGTTGTGTCCGGTGCCAGAGCTGCCAATGCGTACTGAGCCCAGTCGAAAGTGACGACCAGTCGTCCATTGATACGCTCGTTGTCCATATATTCAAAGGCGGAAACGGGATACTTGCTCCGATCCACGCCGAACGTCGCGAAGGTGTAACCCAGCAGTCCGGCAAGGCCGACTGCCACGGCGACCAGTTCCAGTCCAATCAGACGTGCGGCGCGGCCGGTGAATTCTTCGTGGATGCTCAGTGTCGGACGCCATTCGACCAGTCGGTGCCACAGAGACCACACGTGCTGAGGCATCCAGAATCCAAAGGCAATGGCAAAGAACGCCAGATGCCGCAGGTGACCGATGGCCTGAACGGCGATCAGTCCCAGCACAATGATCTGCACCCAGTCACGCCTGAAGCCGGTCAGACAGACGCAGACAATCGATAAGACCGACAAAGCCAGAAACGGAAACAGCACGCCACCGCCGTCGAGGATATTTGCCCATTCGGAAATCTCCGGGCGAGGCTGACTGAGCGAAACAATCATCCAGTACGGCAGTTCATAGCCGTACGGATTGACCAGCACGGACAGAATGGCCGCCACGCCGATCCCCACAAACTGAATCAGCGTGCGCATTGCCGTGCGACCTTGTTGCAGACAGAGTTCGATGCCGCGCAATCCCAGCACTGCCACAAACACACACAGTCCCGCTGCAAAACCACCATGCGAGTTGGTCCATGCGATCATCAGCGGAATACAGAACCACAGCCACCGCATGTTGACAGACTTTGCCACGTGCCAGTCGCGAAATGCGCGGTCGATAAAGACGAGCATTAAGCCGAAAAACAGGAAGCTGGACAGTTGAGGCCGAATGAGCCAGAATTCCGCAAGCCCCGCCGCAACTGGGATCATCGCAACGGCTGCCGCCAAAACGGGCACAGCCAATCGTGAGGCATTACGCACCATCATCCAAAGCAGCCACAGTCCTGAGACGCATTTGCAGATCATCAACCCGTAGCCGCCAACGGTTCGCTGTCCGATTGCGACGGCCAGTTCGAACAGATTTTCGTGGTTGACCCACGGATGGTCTGGAGTCGAATACGTATGACTGGCGGTTGTGGGCATTTGGCCCGCGTGAATCCAGTCTTCACCGTACTGAATGTGTCCCCACAGGTCCGGTTCGATACTGCGCCATGCCAGGAGATTGGCAGCAACCAGCGTCAACAGTGTCAGAATCCCACAGTGTAACCAGCGCGGGATGGATGATGGAGATTCGTGGTTCATCGCATTGCTCATTCAAAAAACCCCGCCACAGTGGACGATTCTAAGTACATAAACGTCGTGGTTCACGCAGGTTTTGTCAGGGGTTCTGAGCAGAACCCGGACGTCATCGAACACCCGGCCTCAAGCAACCTAGCTCAGACATCACCCGGGTGCGGGGCAGGTTTGAGTTCGCACACGTTGCCGAACCTCATCGGATCGTTGCAACCGACACAAACCTCGCAAACGGCGTAACCTAATGCCTGGGGAGTGCGATGACTGGTCATCTCATCCTTTTTTCGCATTTCCGCGTGGTGTAAGCTTCCAGCTTGCCGTCACCCGATGAATACACAATTCTTCTTAAAAAAAAGGCTGACATGCTGGAAGCTTATCGCATTTCAAATCAACGGCCTGCTGGAAGGAAAAGTCGCCGCAGTTTGCCGGAACTGCCGGGTCTAATCAATGAAAACAACCCATTTCTACAGTTCATTAAGGGGGGAGGGATCGCTGAAGGTTGTAGAAACAGTATCTGTCGTTGTACCTTATGCCGATGTCGGTCGATGATCTAAACAGACTATGTCCTTCGCCAGGTTCTGCGCGAATCGAACAGTCCCACCAGTTAATCCGCAGTAAATTCAGAATGATCGGGCGAACTACATGAAGTCGATTTTCGAACGCCGAGTCCCATGGGGAAATGGGCTTTATCTCTGGAATTTAGTGGGGATCGCATTCCTGCTTCCCCTGATGGCATGGTCGCTGAAATATATTGAGCTGGAAAACGACGTCACCGGCTGGCTGCCTGAACAGGACCCACAGGCAAGAATCCTGCACTGGTGCCAGGACTTGTTTCCCAGTCAGGATCGAGTGCTCGTGTCGTGGGATGACTGTTCCGTCACCGACCCGCGGCTCATGGCCATCTCGCTGCACTTGAAAGGCATCGAAAAAGAAGGCACGCGTGAAGGCGGTTCGCAGCTGATCGACGACGTGACCATACCCGACGACGCGCTCAAACGCATGATGAGCGAAGGGATTCCATTCGACGTGGCTCTGGAGAGCATTCAGGGATTGCTGGTCGGCCAGGGTCCGCTGTGTCTGAAGCTGACCGACGCAGCTCAGGAACGCACGAACACTCTTCGGATCGGTCGTGAAATCACCAAACTTGCAAAACTGCAGTTCGGACTGGACGTGCGGTTGGTTGAGCGAACACTTCCGCAACCCACAGATAAGCATCTGAATCTCGAGGATGAACCCGCATGGCAGGTTTATGAAGCTTCACGTGATTATGTCAACAATCAGACTCCGGCCGACGTTCAGTTCGACTGGGCTCGAATGCACATCGACCATGATGTAACGGATAAGTTCCTGCAGGCTCTGGCCGCCATGAAGGTTCCGGACAATCCGGAAGAATCCTGTATTGAAAAAACCTGGTTTGTGCGTGGCTCAATGGCAGCCATGTCAGTTAGTCTCAGTGAACTGGGGGAAGCAGACCAGACTTCGGCCCTTGCCCTGATTCGTGCAGCGGCCCTGGCAGAAGGCATCCCTGAGTCTCAACTCCATATGGGCGGCCGTCCCGTGGCGGCAACATCCTTGAACGGAGCGGTGATGGGCCGCATGGAACACGGCGGCTCCGGCATGGAATCTGTTCCATCGCTCGCCAATTCTGCTGTCGTTTGCAATCAGTTTGTTCCTGACGTACTTCATGCTGCGAAGTCTGCGGCTCGCGATTCTGGTCCAGTCAGTTTCAGTGCTTTGTTCGTTTGCTGCAGTGGCACTTGTCCCTGCGACGGGCGGCACGATGAACATGGTCATCGTCGTGATGCCGACACTGCTGATGGTGATTACCACCTCAGGTGCCATTCATATCTGCAACTACTGGAGAAACTCCGGCATCGACGATTCAACGAATTCCGTGGTGCACGCAGCACGCATGGCCTGGTGGCCTTGTTTCCTGGCGAGCGCAACGACGGCGATCGGACTTGCCTCACTGGTGGTGAGTTCGCTTGTCCCTGTGCGTGACTTTGGAATTTATTCATCCATCGGCTGCATCATTTCGTTCGTGTGCGTGCTGTATGTACTTCCGTCGTTGATGCTGTATTGGCCTCAAGAGCCGCCGCGACCTGAACATCTCAATAATCATATCTGGTATCGTCTGGGGCAATTCCTGTCACTGCATCGCGGCAAGAACTGCATGTTCAACCTGGCGCTGACCACCATTTGCCTGTGGGGCATGTTCTATTTTCGCACCGAAACAAAGGTCATTCGCTATTTCCCCGATGACTCAAAAGTGATGCAGGATTATCGCTTCCTCGAAGAGAACCTGTCGGGCATTGTCTCCGTCGATACGATCGTGCGGTTCAGTCAGGAAATGCAGGAGAAAGTCCCGTTCCTGGATCGCGCCCGGACCATTCTGGAGATTCAGCGGGCTCTGAAGGAGCACCCTGAAGTGAGCGGCACCCTTTCACTGGCTTCGTTTATCAATTTGCAGAAGCAGGACGATGCCGCCGAAAGTGTCCGTGTACGTCGCAACGCTCAGCTGCGTGAGAATCTGATCGGAAAGAAAATCCACGAACGACTTCAAAAGGGCGGCGAAGCGGCAGAGGGTCTGGCGTCGTTCATTGCTCTGCCTCAGTCATCGAATGACTGGACGAAAAAGGGAGATGCAGCACTCAATGCTTCGGGCGACGAAGTCTGGCGAATCACCTGTCAGTCCAGTATTCTGTCTGACTGTGATTACGCAATCCTGACAAAGGAGCTGGGTGAGATCGCCGACAGGCAGCTTGCCACGTTCACAGCAGGGAAACCCGTGCATCGCGTCACGGGACTTGTGCCCATTTTCCTGCGGACTCAGAACGCACTGCTGGAAAGTCTGATCAATAGTTTTGGGCTGGCTTTGCTGATGGTTTGTGCCGTGATGGCAGTGATGCTTCGGAGTATTCCGGCAGCGTTGTATTCCATTTCCCAACATAATGCGTCATATGGTGACGGTCTGCTGGGATGGACGGGAATTCGAGTTGATATCGGCACGATGATTACGGCATCGGTCGCGCTGGGACTTGCGGTCGACGGAACACTGCATCTGATCACCTGGTTTCGTGAATTGTTGCGTCAGGGAATGCCGCGACAGGAAGCTGTTGCGAAATCACTGGAACATTGTGCTCCGGCGCTTTGGCAGACAAGCGCCGCGATCGGTTTCGGGATGCTGGCCCTGTATCCTGTGGAACTCCTGTTGATCAGCCGCTTCGGCTGGATCATGGCGGGGATGATCTTCGCTGCACTCTGGGGCGACGTCATCCTGCTGCCCGCATTGCTGGCCGGACCGCTGGGAGTTGTGATCGAAGCTGTTGAGAAGCGACGGAATGAAAAGAACGGTCCTCCCTGTCCGGTTCAGAGGAAGACCTCCACAGCAGCGAATTCTATGGCAGCACCTGCGATTCCTGCGGTAGAATCCGCTTCCAAGGGAACTCGGGCGGCGAGTACAATTACTCGCGTTCCCAACTTCCCGCGGATTCGTCCTGCGTTCCCGGAAAAGAGCCATTAGGGCAGTCTCCAGCGGAAATACCGCATGATTGAACCGATATCGGGTATCCTGTGTCCCGAAGTTGCTCAACCGGTGTGCGAAGTCTTGTAATGCCGCAAATGAATCCCTAACATCCGCGCTTCACAGGTCGGTTTGACAAAAATCGTGACTGTGGGTGGAAGTATTTTGTTCTGGATTCCACAGCAAAACACTTTTTCGGGCAGATAGCTCAGTTGGTAGAGCACAGGACTGAAAATCCTGGTGTCGGGGGTTCAATTCCCCCTCTGCCCATTCGATAAAACAAAGGGTTTCCGAAAAAATCGGGAACCCTTTGTTCGTTGAATACCAGACTTTGTAAGTTTTTGGCGACCGTGGCGCCTTGAACTGGCTCAGACGTCCTGACCATCCAAGTCAAGACAGTCTAACCCGACTTCCCCAGAAGTGACAGAATCCGAGTCGACTGAAAAATTATTTGAAGTGTTTTTGAGGTGACTTTTGGAAAACGTCCGTGTTTGGAAATTCAAAACGTGATGTCGTGAGAACTTGCGATCTGGCGGGTGTGAAAACCGGCGATAACATCCCCGGCTATGTTTATTCGACAGTATTTTAAGCAGGAGAATGGACGACGCATAGTGTACTGGGCGCTGGTGGAATCGCATCGCACGGCGACGGGGCCGAGGCAGCGAGTAATGCCTTGGCTTGGGCAAACTTGATGAAGCGGGCCAGCTTGGTGTGAAGCAGGCGGCTGATGTGGCTCGGAAGTGAAGATTGTGCCGTGGCCGAAGTCAGACGACGATGATGCTTCTTGCCTATGTCCTGTGGAAAACTTTGGGGTCAGCTCTGTGACAAAGCAAGGCTGGGTGGCGAACCGTGCCGGATGCTTTTTCGGGATCAAATCCCCAATTGGAGTAAGACTTCCTCAATCATTTCAAAAAAAACGTCCGTTTCGTTTTCAGAACCACTCGCGATGCAATCGGTGGCGTTTTTCAGCGTTGATGAATGATCCATCATCAGGTCAGTGTCGTTATCTTCAACCACTGAAACATCAAGGGATTCTTTATTGCTGGTCATGACAACTGGAGGGCAGAATCCATCAAACGCCGAACCGGACTGGAGCAGATCCGGCCACACGTTGACGGAAGGCATGCCGAAGGTCGATGTGACAGGCGCCGCGCCGACGGCAGAGAAATCATCGGCCGCAGAGAAGACGTTGGCAGTTTGACCTGGTGCGGAAGGGGTCACCGCCAGATTCTGGACGAAGGTCTTGATTTGTGTCGCCGTGAACCGCGTGTCCGGGCTGTTGGCTGGCCCCCGCAGCGATTCGAGCACAAGATTTGAAACATTCAGCAGAACCAGGGCAATCAGATTTCCGTCCTGCGTCTGCGCGGCTCCGTCATTATCCACATCAAGTTGTACCGTGTTCCTTTCGAATTTCCTTCGAATTTCAGCCGCTGTCAAGGTTGATCCGGGTGATCGCAGACTGATCAGGGTACTGTCCGAAACTCCGAGAAGGATCAAGGTCATCAGATTCCCGTCCTGACTCGTCAACTGACCGTCGCCGTCGATGTCGCCAACTGCTGCCGCAACCGGAAAATTCACTGTCGCCGTAGCTGCGAGGCCGTTCGTACCATCGCTTACCCTGACGACAACACTTCGCGAGGCGGTGCTTGTTGATGTCGTATTAAACTTCAGCGTCCGCAGGACGGTCTGATAGGCGCTCGGAGATGCCCTTCCGGTCAGCGTCAGGACACCTGAAGTGAAAGTGCTCGTGATTCCACCACTGGTGCTTACAGTGAGTGTATCACCCGCCTTGAAGTTCGTGATTCTGGCGGTCGCCTCGACAAGGTTGACACTATCCGGATCGGTCACCTTCAAGCCGGTGCTGGCGACAATCGAAAGTGCGTCAGCATTGAACTGAGCCGTGAAGCCTGTTCCCGATGCAGCACCATTCAGGTCCACAGTCGGTGGGACAGGATCGGGAACGATAACCGCTGAATTGGTCTCGAAATCCACCTTCACATTATCGGTTCCGACGACCTTATTGACTGGTCCCTTGAACTTCTTCGTCGCGCCGTTCAGTGTGAACGTTGTGGTGACAGTATATGTGCCGGAGGGCACCACGAATCCATAGCCACCGGAGATGCCGATCGTGTCTGAATACACAGTACCGGTCGCCCTATTCTCAGCGGAAACAGTGCCGCCGCGTACGGATTCTCCGATCGTGTAAAAGCGATTATTGTCGGCATCCGTGTAGACGACGCCCGTGATAAACGGATCAAGGCTGCGGCTGCCAAAATCCTGAGTCACCATCTCTGTGAACTGAAACGTCGTTGGGTTGCCGGCTGGATGAAATGATCCCAGTTTTGCACCGATTCCCACCTCTTCTACCGTTGGTAGCAGAGTGTTCGTGCGATGTCCGGCACTTCTAAACAAACCTTCGTAGATTTCGTTGATGTAGGCCGATTGTGATACACTGACCGTCTTGGCGGCGTATCCGATATTTTCGGCGACAGTCCTCCAGATATAACCCTGATTCGTGACTCTTTGTGAATACGATGTGCCACTACCCGGTGTCGTGTGACTGAAGTAGTCACGGTCCAGCATGTCCTGCGAATGAAGACGCGCCGCCGTGATCAACTGTTGCTGCGGCACCAAAGGCTGCTTGGGGTCGCTTGTGATTGTTCCTGCCGACAATCCGGCGTTCAGTCCAATCCCGTACCGCGCCGCTTCCGCATTCGGATTTGCTCGCGCTCGGTTTATCAACTCCAGCATATACTGTTCGCTGTCCGTCATTGAGGGCGCAGTCAGCAGCAACCGCTCCTCCAGCGAATCAACCGCCGCAAATGCAGCGGCTCGGTTACGTCGTGAGTTCCGACGGCTGTTCAGGCTGGATTTCAACAAACTCAATAGTTTCATAACGCACACACCCCGTAGAGCAAGAAACAGCATTTTGGTAACCTACCCATAGCAGTCGCCGCAGGCCAAAGCAAGTCAAGGGAACAAGCACAACTGCTCATGCGGGGGAGGTGTCAATTCGAGTTTATCTGATTGCGGAAGTCGTGTCGATAACGTCTTGTTGTATAGCAGTCTGGCAGCTTTTGTGCCCGGCATTCCCGTCGTGCGATCGACAGACGGAAAGTGGAATTCAACGTTCGTTACTCAACAGGAACGTGATCACGTCGGCGATGTCCTGTTGAGTCAGCGCGGTGGCGAGGCCGTTGGGCATGGGGGAAACACTCGACGGCACGATCTCGGCAATGTCGCCGCGTGAAATATGATGCGTCTTCTGAGCATCGACAGAGACGACTATTTCGTTACCCGTCACTTGTGACAATGCCACTCGACGCGGTAGTCGTTGAGTTCCACAGAACAGATTCATGGCCGCACTGATGCTGATGCTCGGGAACATCATCGCTTCCAGCAGGTCGCGGCGATTTCGAGCGCCGATGCTGGTCAGATCCGGCCCCGACGTCCGCCACCGTAACCAAGTTTGTGGCACGCATTGCAGGCGGCATTCTTGCTCATAAAGCCTCATGCCCGCGGCGCTGTTGCCTTCCGGCAATGTGGCCAGCATCGTTTCCAGCATCGCGGTTTGCTCTTCCAGACTCGCATTCAGCAGGCGCTGCAGCTTATGGCCTTCGGCCTGCACGGGTTCGGGATATTTCTTCAGCAACTGCGTGATCAGATCGGCTCGCAGACCCCGCAGGCCCCTGGAATCTGTCAGTGTGGCCAGAAGCTTCATTCCAAAGGCTGCGGAACCTTCGCGTTCAAACGCAGGCAGAAGTTTCGGCAGATCCATCGGGCCGACCTGTTTCGCTGCGGCGAGCAGTGTCTGCAGCTGTTCCGTCGTAAGTGCTGCCGAGGCCAGACAGCTGCACGCGGCCGTGCGATCATTCAGCGCCTGTTCGTCATTGATCATCGCCAGCAGAAGCTGGAATGTACTTTCATCCAATGTTCGCTCCGGACCGGCTGCGCTCAATGCCGCGAGCCGAACTTCCGCAGGCAATGTTGTCCGTGCAGCAATAATGGCCAGTGTCTGCTGTAACTCGGGATGGCCTTCCCTGGGCAGTGGCAGACTGCGTACTGCCGCGACTATGGTGGCGACGCTGGAATCACTGGCCTGTGCGAGTTGACGGTTGAGTGCATCGAGCCATGCGGCAGGCGTTGCGGAACGCGTTGTGCGCGCAATCGCTTTGACACACAATTCCATCGCCGGATCGCCGCCTGCAGCCAAATGTCGCAGAAGCAGCGTCTGGATTTCCGGCGAGTCAGCCAATGAGGCCAACAGGTCAATCGTGAGTTCCGCATCGTCGGGCGACAACGACTCCACCTTTGCGAGCCGCGTTTCAAAATAACCGGCCAGTGATTCACCCCAGTCCGCATGATGCCGCACGATCCAGACCGCTGTCGCACGGAGGGCCGCGTCTTTCGCATTCATGCGCGACAGGACATCTTCGGCAGTCAGCCCGCCGGCTTTCATCTGATCAAGAGCCACCAATGCCGCACGCTGAATCTTTGGCGACGCCGATTTGAGTCCCGGTCGAATTTGTTCCGGCACCTCTGTTTCGATCATGGCATAAATACAGGCGTGTTCTCGAATGCGTTCGGCAGCATTCGCAGGAGCGCCGGAAGCGTCGTGTCCAGCGGATGTAAGAGAGTCGGCAATTTTCTGGATCGCAGCCACACTGCCTGGTTCGCGAATTCGCCCAACGGCTTCCATTGCCGCGCGGGCTGGCCCGGCAGCGTTGGAACCTGCAATCTGAAGCAATTGTGGCAATGCTGTCCTGTCGCGCCAGAGCCCGGCGGCATGCGCTGCAGCCTGTCGCACAGTCACATCCTGGTCCTTCAAGGCAACGGCGACGGCCTCACGAGCCGCTTCTGCATCGATCCCAGCCAATGCCCAGACGGCTCGGCCACGAACAATGGAGGATGCGTGCTCGGATGCAATGTCTGACAGCGCGTCAACGGCGTTTGCTCCTTGAGATCGCAGCATCGCGGTCGCTCGTCGCTGAACAAACAGGCGATCGTCCGACATCAATTCAGCGAGCGACTTCGGATCGGCTGTGTTCCAGGCGATCTGCAGTCCCAGCGGATCGGCGACAGGTTTGGCATCTTTCCTGCGGACACGATAAATGCCGCCCAGCACATCAGGTTTGCAAGCTGCGATGTCGGGCAGCAGACTTTGTACCAGCCGCCGGTATCGACAATCAGCAGGCTGCCGTCCGCGTCTTCAAAGACGTCAGTCGGATGAAAATCCGGATGATCGCAGGCCAGAAAATCGGTATCGACTGTGTCAAACGTCGGGCCGTTCGGGATCATTTCGTGCCGCACGACTTTGTGCAGATTGAAATAACAGGCGAACAGGTTGTCGGTCGCCGTGCCGTCATACAGCGAATGACTTCCGGCAATCAGGCCACACGGAGCTGCCGCGCCCTGATGATTGAGCACGGGCATCACGTCGCCGGTCATGGCATGTTCGTAAATGGAATCATGTTTTTTGCCGTAGACTCCGCCGTAGATCGCGTGAATCAGACCGTCGCGGCGACCGGCTTCCGGGTTTTGAAAAAACGTGCAGCTCAGAAATCGTTCGCCGTTCGAATGGAAGGCGACGTTGACCGGATTGTCCATGCCGCCGGTCAGGACAACTTCCATTTCGGAACCATCAGGTCGCGCACGGAAGATGTGGGACGAATGAGTCACAAACTCTGATTTGTTGGCCAGGGCATGCTTCTGCTCCGCAAACGCGCCTTTGCACCAGTAGAGGCGACCATCGTGTCCGAGATACGGGCCATGCAGATCATTGCCGCAGCCTGTGAGCGTCGTGCCATCGAACCAGACTTCGCGCTTGTCGGCCTGACCATCGTCGTCTGAATCCGTGAACTTCCAGATCTCAGGAGGTGCCGCGACATACAGCGAACCGTCGTGCCAGAGACACCCTTCCGGGAACATCAGTTTATCGGCAAACAGCGTGCTGCGATCATAAATGCCGTCGCCATCGACATCTTCCAGCCGCCGAATGCTGTGAGGCTTTGCGGCCAACTGTTGTTCGGCCCGTTCCGACATTCCTCCGGATTCTGTGACGTACATGCGGCCCAGCTCGTCGCGCGCCACAGCAATCGGGCGTCCGACGAGCGAAGGATCTGCAGCGAGTTCCACTTCAAAGCCGTCGGGAACCCGCAGCGTCCGGACACCGATGACTGTCTCGCCAGCCTCAACACACTGCGAAATCAGGAATCCACCGAACAGGAGCGTAAGAAACGGCTTCATTTGATTACCTTTCAGGGATGCAATGGTGGCCTCAGGCCGACGAATATATCAAATCCGCGCTGAACGTCGAATCGTCCGATGTCAGGGAAAAAGACGCAGGTCAGTTTGAGGTTCAACAAAGTGCTGACATACTTTGACAAAACCTGTGGAGACGTGGCTTTGACAGTTTGGCCGGCGCAGGGAGACAGTACTTCTGAAATATGATTCCGCGACCATGTCCAGCCTTGAAATTGTTCTTCATCCGCACCCGGCACTACGCTGGAAATCCAAAGATGTGACGAGGATCGACGCCGAACTTCGCGTCATGGTTGAGCAGATGTTCGAATTGATGTATGAGGCACGGGGAATCGGTCTGGCGGCGAATCAGGTAGGTCTGCCGTATCGACTGTTTGTGATGAATCCAGCCGGCGACAAAGACGAAAAGGACCAGGAATTCGTCTTTATCAATCCTCAGATCACGCGAAAAAAAGGCAGTGAGACAGATGAAGAAGGTTGCCTGAGTCTGCCGGAAGTCTTTGGTCCGGTCACCCGTGCGACAAAAATCATCGTGGATGCGTTTGATCTGGACGGTCAACAATTCGAACTGGAACTGGAAGACCTGCCGGCTCGCGTGGTGCAGCATGAATACGATCATGTCGAAGGCATCATGTTTACAGACCGAGTGCCCTCTGCGACACTGCAAAAAATTCAGCCACAGATCGCCGATTTTGAAGCACGATTCCGCAATCTTCAAAAAGAAGGCATGGTCCCATCCGACGAACAACTCAAGGCGACGCTGCGGGAACTGGAAAAGGCCCGAACGATTTAGACTCCACGCGGTCATCTATGAGCGAACTGGCGAGCGGCATGCGTCGGCTTGCCGGTACAAAAACGAGGTACCGGAGGACTCACGCCACTCCGCTCGCCGGAGTATTTTATTAACATCGCTGACGCTTCGGGTTGGTCTCAAGCGAACGCCCTGCAGGCCGGCGGCGGTTTGTTAATCTCAGTGATTCTTCTGCCGCAGCCTTGCACTCACACGATTCAGCAAATGCAATTCGGCAACCGACAGAGCGTGCCGACCCTTCGTGTGCAGCTTTTCCAGCACGCGGTCCAGTTCGTCGTGCTCACGCTGTTCCAGCTCGCGTTCACGAAGGTCCCGTTCAGATTCACGGCGATTCTTCCAGCGATCCGTCACGCTGTCGGAATTGTCGTCGACATCGTCATCTGATTCATCAGGATCTGCTTCAGCACGTCCCGGATCCGGATAGCTGTCAGAATGATCGTACCCGGCAGACGCACGAGCGGATCCAGACGGTTGAAACCACTGCACCGCTTCCTGAACATGAAGCAGGAGCAGAAATGCCGACAGTGCCGCCAGACCGCTCAGGTCAAACACGAATCCCGCCATCAACCCAAAAATGCTCAGCACCAGTCCGGATCGCAAAAGGATGTCGCGTGATTCCATCTCGGAAAAACGACGCGACAGACAACTCTGCAGCACATATCCTGCGGCCAACGGCCGTACGGGGATCAGGTTCGCAATCGCGATCACCGTATTCACAAGGAACACAATTCGCAGCAACAGAATCACCGTGTTGTCGGACGGCAATCCCTGCCAGCAGGTTGCGGGATTCAGCAACGTCAGGATCTCAGTCCGGCTGTCCAGCTGCGAAACCGCCGCAGCCGCCAGAGCCAAATTAACGCCAGCCCCAGCGAGACTGACGAATGGATTTATCCTTCGAGGCGATTCACCGAACAGACCGCCGAACGGCCATAGAATGCGTTCGGGGCAACGCAGCTTGATGCGCTGGCTCAACCACAGATGAGTGATCTCGTGCAGGCACACGCTGAGAAACAAAACGGCAGCGAAGAGCAGCGATGTCGTCAGAGTCTGCACGCGCCAAACAACAGCGAGCACGGTGATCAGCATGAGGGCACTCAACCGAAGGCGAGTTCCCAGAAATCGACCGAGTGGAACGGCAAGAGAAAAGAGGCTGTCTGTGGCATTCATACCCTGATTCTACAAATGCGCAGCCACAAGAAAACGGTCCATGTTTCATTTTTGCAACGTCGATCAACAATTTCAGAAGGCGGCTTGAGAGATTCAGTTCAGATTTTCAGCCTCAACGGAGATGAACGCGGCGCGATTTCTCCACACAAGTCACGTTGAGCGAATCGCATATTGACTCAGACTGACGGCGCGTTGCCGTCACTTTGATTTCGACACGGTGACACTCCACCGGAATTCTGGCTTAAAGGAGGCCGTCGACTTTATCGTCGCAAGTGCTCTTTAAATAACGACTTAAGTAATTTGTATTCGATCATTGTCAACAACGGAGCATGATCGCAGAGTCTCGGCATAAGATTCGCGGATGCATCTGCTGGGCTGAGAAGTCCAATCCTGAAGGGAATCGGGTTTCAAATATGTGTGATTAGCCCGGTAAGTTCAGTTGTTGAGAGTGATTGCCAGCCACGGAGCAACCTGGTTTGGTTTTCAATTCCCGCAACGTCATATCACTGAGATGCGACAGAACCACCGGGCTTCATTTGCCCAGCTCATTCCACTACGGGGAGTAAGGATCATGAAAAAGTTTTTCGTGTGTGTGGCAGCTTTAAGTTGCCTGCTTGTGATTGGATCGTCCAATACAATGGCTCAACAGTTCTACCGAGGAGGCTCGGGACTGGGAATTTCCTTTAGCTACGGAAACGGCTACAACAACTTCGGCGGACACAACCATGGCTACCGCCAGCCATACTACGGTGGCGGATACGGAGGAGGCGGTCATTACGGTGGCGGATACGGAGGAGGTTACGGTGGCGGATATCCCGTCTACCGTAGTGCCCAGTTTTACTCAGCTCCGATCTATGGCGGCAACTATGGCGGTGGCGGTTACTATGGCGGTGGCCATCACCATCATCATTGCCGATAAACGACAACCGTGAACATTCAATGAATGCAGCGCACAACTTAAGGTGCGCTGCATTTTTTTGTCAGCACGCACTAGGGAAATTCAACCAGGCTGTTGTACCGGCAGGCTGAGGCATGCCGCTCGCCAATTCGCTCACTCATGACCGCGCGGAGTCGCAGTCCCGTTCCACTCACTCGGTGCATGGCATTGGGAAACTATTCCCTGTTGATGCCGGCGGTTTCTCGGGACGTTTCTTCAACGTCGGCGTTCGGATTGTCGTAGAGTCGCGGCGACAGTTTTGGCCCCTTCATCGCGTCGGATGTGACTTGTTCGATGCGGAGCAGTTGTTCACCGAGCGTATTAATGCGGCGGGACACTTCGTCGTTATTCTGTTCGATTCCGCCAGAGACGAGATTAATTACGCCCAAAAACAGCAGCATCTGAGCGACAGTGGTCACCAGCCAGCCGGTGGGTGTGTATTCAGAATAACCTCCGAAGTGGCCGTAGATCACCATGGCCGTACCGATGGTGAGGCCCAGAACTCCCAGGTACGCCAGAAACTGACCGGTGACGCTGGTCAGATTTGAACGGCGGGGCGCCGTGATTTCAAAATGCGGGCCGCGCAGTGAGGAGTCATGCGCGTCGTCGATGTAGCGATGTTTCGGCAGCGGCTGTGTACGACCTCGGCGACCATCGGTCCCGGTCACGGCATCGACAGATTCAGGTCCGTCGATCCGGATGCGACCCCCGGGTCCGGAGGCATTCGAAACGATCTTCGTTTCCGGAGCGACAGACGACGCGATGGAAGCGTTGTGCTGAGCTGCTGCTGCTGCTTCCGGAAGAACATTACTGCCACCAGGCAGGTCAACTCGAAGCTTTCTGTTCACGTTTTCAGATCCTGTTGAACTGGTAGTGGCGGGACGCTCCAATTGAAACCGACGATGCAAAAGAGGCCGGCGCATGGGGCTCCGCAGATTCTTCTTCGGTTCCGCAGCGGACACAAGTTCGCTGGTATTGGCAGTTTCTGCCGGTTTTGGCGGACTTAGCTCCGAATCCGCGTGGCTCACCATGCCTGCAGCAGACGCCGACTGTAAGGATTGCGTAAGGTCTGTCGCGTGCGATACTTCTGCGACTGCATACGCTCCGGAATCGGATTCGGAAGCGTCGTCTTCTGTCATGCCCATTGGGTCGACATGGTGTGCTCTCGCCCAATCCATGACCCGCTGCAACTCATTCGTGATGCCTTTACCCGTGACTTTCGCATTCGTCACGGTTGTCACGCTCAGGACGTCGGTGTGTGTCAACTCAGGCAGCATCGCTGTATCCGCAGTCGTCCGCGATGCCGCAACTTCGCCGGACGGCAGAGGGGTATCTGTTTCATGTTCGTGCGTTGGTTCGGAACTTCCTGCTGCGGCCTGGGGCGACGCCTCCGATCCTGCGATGTCTTCCTCCGCTGTCGAAGCATCATTTGCGTCCGGAATGATATCGCCCGCATCAGGCAAGGCTGCTGCAGCCAGTGATCCATCCGGCCGCTGCGACGCCACAGAATCATTGAGCATCTCGCCTGATGGTGTTTCGCTCAGACATGCTTCCGGCGGCAGTTCGTTGATCACGACTTGTGCGGTTCGCGCTTTCTCAGGCGACGCGGATTCAAGGAGTTTTGCACTCAGCAATTGTTTCGGGGCATCTGACTTCTTCACGGCGTCCATCCGCGTATGAAGGGCATCGAGGGATTCAGTCCGGCTGATGCGTTCGAAAAGATCACTGGAATTCCAGCGTTCCAGAATTTCGCGCGCCTGTCGAATGGCGTCATTGGGTCTTGATGCGGAGAGCAAGTCATGTCCGCATCGCGAGCACAGCAGACCACCGGCGTGGCCGGTCGTCCTGACTGAGACATCCGTGCGACAAAGACTGCACCACATTCCTGCGGGATTCCCTTCCAGAGTACACCAGTGCCAATCCACTTCCGATTCCGGCAAGTTCTACCGTCGATTCTGATTGCTGAACAAGGTCAAAACGACGACCGGAGAGCCGTCGTGATTGCTGATTTCGCTGTGTGGCCACTCTGGCAAAGCGGAGGGGTGATCCATCGGCAGAATCTGCCGAAACAGGCAGAGTTGCGGCAAGAATGGAAATCCAGGCCGGTTTGTCAGATAATCCTGATTCAGGCGTTGCTCATTGAATCCGCGTGGATGTGCTGGTTCAATTGAACTGGGCCACTTCGATGAACAAAGATTGAGGATTATTGAACGGTGAAATCACTGCTTCAGGCCCAAAGGGCCGCTGACAAAACATACTGCAGGAAACCCCGTTTACAATGACTGCTCTGATCGAGCTGAAAAATGTCACGAAGGACTATGGCAGCTTTCGAGCCCTCTCGAATGTTGACCTGACCATTCGCCCTGGCATCACAGGATTGCTCGGACCGAATGGCGCGGGCAAGAGCACGCTCATTAAAGTTCTGCTGGGACTGGTACGAATCACCGTCGGCGACGGACACGTCCTGGGATTCCCGATCAGAACTTCTGCCGATCAGATCCGCACGCACATCGGCTATATGCCGGAAGACGATTGTTACGTGCATGGTTTGTCGGGCATCGAATCCATACAGATTATCGCGCAGTTGTCGCGATTTCCCGCGACAGAAGCACTTCGCCGAGGACATGAGATTCTCGATTTTTGCGGCATGGGGCAGGAACGTTATCGACCGGTCGAAACGTACTCAACCGGCATGCGTCAGAAACTGCGATTCGCCATGGCGATCGTGCATGATCCAAAGCTGCTTATTCTTGATGAACCGACATCGGGACTGGATCCGGAAGAACGCGAAGCCATGCTGAATCGCATCCGAATCCTGGCGAGGCAGTTCGGAAAATCTGTCATCCTGTGTACGCATATCCTTCCCGACGTGCAGGTCGTGTGTGACAACGTCGTGATTCTTGCGGGTGGTTCGGTGCGCGTCAGCGATTCACTGGACGAACTCTGTCGCATGCCGAATCCGTCGATGACCGTAACCCTGTCCGGTCCCCGCGATGCGTATCGAGATCGATTGACGGCTAAAGGCGTGCAGTCCGAAGTTCTGTCGCTGCGACAGCTGCGTGTCTTCGGTGAAGTCGAGGCACTCAACGAGCCACTGTGGTCAGCAGCCACAGAGAGCGGCTGCATTGTCCGAGGTCTGTCACCGTCGAAAAATTCTCTGGAACAGATCTTACTGTACGCCGTACGATAGGTACAAAGTGCCCATTCATAACCTCGGAGATCGCGCATGGAATGGCGAGCTGCAGTCGGCTTCCACGCGCTGGCTCGTGGTGGCAGGAATCGGCATCCACCGCGCATGGCAAAGTGCATGGCTGCGACGAATGATGTTCTTCGCCTGGGTACCGGGCGTTGTCATGGGATTCATGATTTTCATCTATGAGCAATCCGCGAAACAGGGCGGCGAAATCCAGGACATCATGTCAGCCGGAGCCATGGCGCTGGTCACGTACGAGAGCCCCGATGTGATTTTCAGACGCATTCAACAGGAACGACTGGAGACCGGGTCACGGCCAAGTATGGGGGAGGAGCGACATATCTTCTGGTCATCTTTGCTGTTGATCCTGTTTCGTCGTTCGCAGCCATTCCTGTTGATTCCCATTGTGGCCGTCATCGCACCGCCCATGATTTCCCAGGACTTTCGGTCGCGGGCCTTCCTGCTGTACTTCTCAAGGCCCTTGACCAAAGTGCAGTACATCGCGGGGAAAGCGGCAACCATCAGTTTGTTTCTGCTGTTCGTGACGATGTTTCCGGCCCTGCTGTTGTATGTTGTCGGCATTCTCCTGTCGCCGGATATTTCCGTCCTGTACGCCACCTGGGATCTGCCGTTGCGCGCGATCCTGGCCTCACTCATGATCGTCATCCCCTGTACGGCGCTGTCATTAATGCTGTCGTCACTGACGACGGAATCCCGCTACGCGTCATTCGCGTGGTTTGCCATCTGGATCTTCGGGCATCTGACATACGTAGTGATTCGCAGTGTCGCAAGTCCCGGGGACAGCTCGATGGTGCAGTCATTGTCCTTGTATGAGACGTTCAATGACCTGTCGTCGTGGATTCTGGATCCGAAGCTCGGAGTCACTCAGGTGGAAACGCGATTCATTCTGCTCACCGTGCTGACCGCCGTCTGCACAGCCGTTCTGTATCGTCGCGTGTCGGCACCGATGGAGGTGTGACGCGGTCTTCCGCAGAATGGACATTCCCGTCCGTCAGATCGCAGTTTGTTTCAGGCAAAAACATGTCATCGGACATTTTGATTCAATTTGAGAGCGTCACCAAGCTGTACGGCAAGGTCCTGGGTGTGAACGACATCACGCTGGAACTTCCGCGCGGTGCTTATGGCCTGCTCGGGCCAAACGGTGCCGGAAAAAGCACACTGCTGAGTCTGCTCACCGGCCAACTGTTGCCGACACGCGGCACCGTCCGGGTGCTGGGGATGAATCCGCGCAACAATCCGGATCTGATGCGCCGCATCGGATTCTGCCCTGGCTTTGAAGGGATGTACGCTTCCATCAGCGGGATCGACTGGGTGATTTTCCTGCTGGAAATGCAGGGGTACGCTCATCATGCAGCACGGCAACGCGGTTTGGACTGCATGGAACAGGTTGGGATGGTGGAAGGTATGTACCGACCGATTTCCAGCTACTCCCGCGGGATGCGGCAGCGCACCAAGCTGGCTCAGGCGATTTCACACGAACCAGACCTGTTGATTCTGGATGAACCGCTGAGCGGCCTTGATCCGATCGGAAGAGCCCAGATGACTGACCTGTTGCGAAACTGGATCGCGATGGGCCGCAGTATCATTATCGCCAGCCATGTCCTGCATGAGATCGAGGCCCTGACGCAGTCATTTCTGCTGATTTCCGGCGGCCGTGTTCTGGCGTCAGGCACGGCTGAAGAAGTTCATGAGTTACTCTTCGACGTGCCGCTGGAAATTCATGTACGCTGCAATGATCTGCGCGGATTTGCCGCGAAGACGATGGCAGCGAATCTCGCGGATTCGGCGAAGATCAGGAGAACGAATTCCGGGGACGAAGTGGTTGTCCTGTCGACGCACGCCAGCCGGATTTCTTCCATGATCCCGGAATGGATGAACGACGATGACCTTCAGATCTACGAAATCCGCACTGCCGATGATTCGCTGCAGTCGCTTTTCAATTCTCTGATGAAGATTCACCGAGGTGAACTGTGAACGCGCTGCGGGCCGTATTTATCTACGAATGGAAGCGATCGCTGACACTGGCACGCATCGGGTGGTGGTTTGCCATGGCGGCATTTCCGGTCATGATTACGATTCTGATTCGAACGCTGGGTGATTTTGAAACCCCGATCGACATGGCCATCCAGAAGTCGAATTGGTCGATCACTCTGTATGCTCTGATCCCGGGCGTGTGCGTTTCCCTGAGTGTCCTGCTGACGGCAGCTCCGGCCGTGGCTTCGGAGCTGGAGCAACGCAGTTGGGCGTATCTGGCGACGCGACCGAATGGTATTTTCTGGCTGTTGCTGGGGAAGTTCCTGGTTTCGGTCACATGGGGCACCACAGCAGCCTGGCTGGGGACAGCATTTTCCGTGGCGCTGTGCGGCATGGATGAACAGCTGCGGATGCTGCTGAGTCTCCTGGCGCTGAGTCTGTTGTCGGCGATCGCATATTCCGCTGTCTACATGCTGGTCGGTGCCATCTTTCCGAAACGGGCGATGGTCTTCTGCATGATGTACACCGTGATTGTCGAACTCGTCTTCGGTTCGATTCCGGCCGTCATCAACCGCATGACCGTCCAGTTTCGACTGCGGACACTGTTCGTCAACTGGATGCCGCTCGATGAACGCATGAAGGACGACTCGGTGTTTCAGTACGTGATGACCGACGGATCATCGTTCATGCAGTGTTTCTGGCTGATGACGTTGAGCGTCCTGTTTCTGGTTGCCGCCATTGTCGTCGCGCATCGCAAGGAATTTACGTCGGCAACCGAAGGTGATGTTTAGGGGTTCTTAGTCTTTCACCAGCCGTACGTTATCCACCATACACACGAAGTCCGTTTCCGGACGTACTACGAACAGATTCAGCGATTCAATCTGAGTCATGTCCATCCGTCGCGATGCGGGGGCGTTCTGCACATCGACAAGGTCAATGCGGATGTGGACCTGTTTGTCCGAGGGAAGTTCGACGGAAGTCCCATAACGATCTGTCGCCGCATGACCGAAGGCAGCATGCAGTTTGTCGGTGATACTGATTCTCAGCGTAAGCGGTTTGTTGCCGGGATTGAAGACGTCCATTTCCAGAGCAGCAAACTCATCCCAATTATTGACTGGCCATTGAAGGTTGGCTCCTGGATACTTTGTACCAGCAGCTCCCTGAACGCGCATGGATGCAGCGCCTTGCGTCGACCATAAAGTCGATTGACTAATGATCGCTTCATGCGCGAACCAAGTGTGCAATTCCGTGGGGCGTTCGAAAGACGCCAGCAGTGGAAAATCCTGGCGTTGCAGGTAGCAATCGTACAGCTCAAGGATCGGTGACCAACTCGCCACGCTCAACAGGCCTGCAACGACCATTGACAGACCAATGCGGCCTGCCCGCGCCATTCGTTGGCGACTGAGACACCAGAACAACCCCGCAGCGAGACCACATCCGTTGGCAACGACATCGCTCACGCTGGGCGAACGCTCGACGAATCCCTGCAGCACTTCGCAGGTCATACCAAGCACGAGCAGCACACTGGCCAGCACAATCAGTCGTTTCGTATCAAGTGGCAGAATTCTCTGCCATGACTTTGGGAATCCGATGCAGGATGGATCGAACAGGCCGGCCACAAGCAGGAATGCCAGAAGGAACGAAGGTGCATGAGCCAGATTGAACAGTTCACCCCAATGCCGTGCTGAGACCGGAAACGGAAACAACAGCACAATCGCAAGAAGACCCGCAATGGTTGTGACAAGCAGAATGCGGAGCCAATAAGGCGGAGCGCTGTCTGTGAGTGCGAAAGCTGGTTCAGGGGCTGTCATAGCTGATTGATCGACTTCCGTTGCCGCACATCGACAACCCGATACATGATAACTGACAGAAGCGTCACAATCAGAATCCGTTGCGATGTCCCATTCATCTTTCCTCACTTCTCTGATCTTTGTCTGCGGAGCAACCAAAAAACTGCCGATCAAACCACTCAGACTTCCTATTCTACGCAGTCACAACAACGAGTTTAACACCATGGGGCTGGAAACGAATTCCGGGCCTCGCAGGCAAGTATTCAAAGGCAAGGTGACATCATGCGATACGATATCGCAATTATTGGAAACGACGAAGCAGCGATCGAAATGGCATGCATCGCCAGCGGTGCAGGGCAGCGTGCCGCAATGGCAATGCCGGAACAGCGCCATTCGTCATGGATGGTCGAACAGGCGCTCCGACGACTTGTGATGGAACTGTCCGTCGATTACACCGCAGGGCGTCGTTCACTCCTCCGCCGCAGTGGCACGCCGCGGTTATTGCAGCGCCTCCTGGCTGGTGCCATTAACGCGGAGACGTCTGAAGCGATTGAACTCCTGGAACGATTGGGTGTCGACGTTTTACCAGGGGAAACACGTTTCCTGAATCGCAACAGTATCGCCATCACAAGTGGAATATTGTGCAACAGAACCATTGTGAATGCGACGAACATCGTGATCGGTACAGGCGTGCGACGCGCGGCTGTGCACCGACCGCTGGGACTGTTGCCATTCCGCCGTGTCGAATCTTTTCTCGAAGGACACAGTTTACCCGAGTCATTGATTGTTTTGGGCGGCGAAGACTTTGGTGCCGGGTTTGCTTCCTTCCTCAGTCTGTTTGGTGTGCATACCAGTCTGCTGGCTCGCGAAAACAGCGATTGCGACCTGCTCGAACTGGCGGAAGACGCCGGCGTGCAGATTGTGCATCATCCGAGGGAGTTGGGGTTGACGGATGACGGGCCTGTTTCGTCCGAAGATCAGCAGATCATAGACTGCCGCAGGACGCTGGGTTTCACCGAGCATCTGAGCTTGCCAGCCATCGGAATCGAACCCGATGAACACGGTCAGCTCTGGTGCGCCGCACATCTGGAAACCTGGTGCTCGGGAGTGTTCGGAATCGGCTCCGTGGTGGGCTTTTCAGCCGACGCTGCCGATCATCCGGCGATTCAGGCGGATCGTGTTCTCAATCGGATCCAGCACCGCATTCGGAGACCTCATTTCCTGCGAAGCCGCCTCGGGACATTCGCAAAAATGTACGGCACGGTCGGCCAGTAAATGACCATTACGGAACAGAAGAGTCAGGCCGTGGAAACCGCAACACGATTGTTATCGCCGGGCGGACGCGGCCTGCATGCGGCCAATTGCGGCTGATGATCCGAAGGAGATCTTCGGCGCATTATTGACCGACAATTCCTGCCGCACCTCGGCACGCAGACAATTTGCCTCGCGGATTGCACTGATCCATGCGGTCGGCGTCGGTGATGCCGCCCATGTCTGCAGTTCCACGTGCATTTCGTCGCGTAAGAGCACTGATTCTGTTTCGTACAACGAATTGCAAGACTGATTGATGATTGCAGTGACGGATTCGAGGTCTGCGGTAGCCACATTGATTCGCAGCTCCCGCACCGGCGCGTCGATCGCACAGGTTCCGGCAACCCGATCCAGTTCCGACAACAGGTTCGCGAATTCCCGCGCCAGATCGGCATTGTCCTTCACCTGGCCACAAGACATCTCCAGATGGCCAGGCAAACCCGGTTGCGTCATTGCAGAATCCTGTGCCACATCGCCTGCGATCGGGATCAATCGGCATTCATCGTCGCGGGCATGCATTTCTGCTCGAAACGATTTCGCAACCATCGCGACGGACTGCCCGGACTGATCCTGTGCCATTGAGCCCAGGGCCAGGGTCGCGGCAATAAGGATCACCAGCCCGCTCAGCATGGTTAGCGCCGCTGGTTGCAGGATGTCAAAGCCGGATGACTTCATTTGGCATCTCCATCGATCATTTCATGCCGGGTCATCGTCACGGTCAGCACCGAATCACCCGATGCATCGACAGCCGTGGGAATCGCGTCGAAACTGATTCTGAGCTGCGTCGATTTCAATGAAGCGTCTCGCAGCATGTGCGCTGCAATGGTCGCGGCAAATTCGGCATCGTGCATTGAGTTGATTGTGAGCATGACGCTGAGTGAAAGAGATTTCATCCGCCGTGCCAGCAGCAGGAGCAACGATTCGCCGTTCGGTGTCATGCGCCCGTCGGAATCGCGCAGCTGATTCAGCGGAAGCGTCAGCCGTACAGAATGACTTATCGAAAGACGCTGGCGCAAATCCAGGTCGTTTGACCCGTCGTCGAAGTCCAGACGGCCGACGGCGCCCGCACCCGCCAGATTCGCCACCGCCGTCTGCTCGCGGAACATGGCCGCAGCAGCCACGATGACGAACATCAGAACAATAAGCATCCCCGGACCCGCATACTGCCATGCGGCGGCGTAGAGCGATCGCGCGCGCTGACTTCGACTGTTGGCTTTCATGTGGATGCTACGCCGCCTTTGCGCGTTCAGTTACTGCCTCAGAACGCTGCTGCGGTGGAATCCACGCACGCAGACGTTCTTCAATCAGGCCGGGGGAATGTTCTTCCTGAAGTGCCAGGAATCCCTCCAGCATGATGTCGCGAATTGTCGCTTCTTCAGTATGCCGGGATTCCAGTTTTCCCGCCAGTGGAATGCAGAACAGATGCGCAAAAAGCGCACCGTAGAGCGTAGTCAGAAGCGCGACGGCAAGCCCCGCGCCGATTTCCCGGGGATCGTCCAGATGACTCAGCATCTGCGTAAGCCCGATCAATGTCCCGATCATGCCCCATGCCGGAGCGGCCGAAGCCATGACTTCAAAAAGCTGGCGACCTGAGGCGTGTCGCTGGACGATCGCATGTTTCTCACGCTGCAGTGCTGCGGTCAGAGTTTCCGGATCGCAGCCACTCGCGGTCAGTTCCAGTCCGGTTTTTAAAAACGGATCGGATTGCTGTTCAGCGATTGGTTCCAGCGCTAACAATCCGCCGCGCCGCACGACCAGAGCGAAATTCCGAAACTGCTCCAGGACTTCCGTCGGTTCCGGAAGCGATGACACGAAACAATTGCGAGCCACGGCAAATGCATTGCGGACTCGCGATGCGGGAAAATGAATGAGCACAGCCGCCAGCGTCCCGCCAAATGTGATGAGCATGGACGGCCCATGGATAAACGGCAATGCATCACCGCCAAACCACATCGCCGAACCGACCATGATCAGCCCGGTCAACAGCCCGAGAATTGTTGCGATGTCCATAGAGTCCCCAGGTTTCAAATCACAAACTCGAAATTTCAAATCCGAAAAGAGTCAGACACGAGTCCCGGTCCCGTTTTTCGCTTTGTAAATCTGTGCCAGGATTTCGGCGATCGCGCGGAAAAACTCGAACGGAATTTCCTGGCCGACATCGACGATTTTGTACAGAGCCCGTGCAAGTGGTTTGCGTTCCATCACGGGGATCTTGTTTTCTTTCGCAATCCGAATGATATTCTGAGCGAAGACCCCCGCGCCTTTGGCGACGATTTTCGGAGCCCGCATTTTTCCCGGCTGATACTGAATGGCGATCGCAAGGTGAGTGGGGTTTGTCAGAATCAGATCCGCCTTTGGCACATCCTTCACTGACTGCTGCTTCCTCGCTTCTCTTTGCTTTCTGCGAACGGCCGCTTTGACGTGCGGATCGCCGTTATCGTCTTTATGTTCCTGTTTGATTTCTTCCCGCGTCATTTTGAGCTTCTGCTCCTGACGGAACCATTTGATCAGGTAGTCCGCGAGTGCCAGGCCGACGGAAACGCCTGCCATGGCCAGACAGATGATCAGCCCCAGTCGCCAACCGTACGCAGCCACCGCGTCGATTGATCCGAAATTGCGAATCGACAGTTCACCGCGTCGCAGCCACAGCATCAGCATCGAAATGCCAAGGAGCAGCGTGACCTTCATCACATTCAAAACGCCCTTGATCCCGGACTCCATCGAGATCAGTTTTGAGAGGGGATTTTCGGGAATCAGCCGATCCCATTTGAGCTCCAGTGATTTGAACGAGATCACGAATCCGACCTGAGCGAATCCAAATGCAAGGCCGATCGAAAGGATCGCCAGTACGAAAAACCCACAGGTTCCCACCAACTCGGCGGACATCCAACGGGCACCGAGCGTCACGTTCCAGGCACTCCATTCTGTGCCGGGAACATCCGTCATCCATACGCGAAATCCGTTCATCAGACGAGCGCCCAGTGCGCTGCCCGTCCAGAGCAGAATCGCGCAGCCGGTCAGCAGTGCGACGGCGGCCGTCAGATCTGTACTGAGGACAACCTGACCCTCTTCACGAGCCTGCTCACGTCGCCGTGGTGTAGGTGCTTCGGTACCGTTGTGTTCGACGTCTGCCATTTCAGCTTGTCACTCCCTGACCGACGCGATACAGAAGTTGCTGAACAGCTTCGCAGATTTCGGGCAGGAACACCATCAAACCGCACAGACCCGCACCGAGTCGCAACGTCATCCCATAGGACATGAAGTTGAACTGGGGTGCCGTACGCATGGTGATCAGGATCGTGAGGGAGACGACGAAGAGCAGGATGGCGATCGGGGCGACAATCAGAAAACCATCATCCACGGCATGAGTCACGCTCCAGACGACAGTTTCCCACGACGGCATGGACCATGCGCCTGCCGCCGGACGAATGGCAAATGACTGTCCGAGGGAATAGAGCATCAGATGATGCAGATCCAGCACGAAGAACAGGATGATGGTGAACGCTTCCAGCATGGTTGAGATGACATTGCTGGGCTGTTGGTCCATCGGCGACGAGAGTCCACCGAGCGTTAACCCCATTTCCTGAGCAATCCAGGCACCGGCGATTCGTACGGGCACCAGACACAGACTGAACAGCCACGCCAGTCCGGCCCCTAACGCCGTTTCGCGAATCCCCAGAAACGCAAGTTTCAGCCATGCAGCGGCACCGCCGCCAGGCAAATCCAGTGACATCGCCAGGATGGGAGCGTAGCGATTTGCCAGCAGAAATGTGAGGGCCACGGAAAGTCCGATCTTGACCGTGGCCGGTACACCCTGACCGTTCAAGGGCGGCAGAAAGGCGATGAATGCACTGACGCGGAAAAAGATCAGCAGTGACGCCAAAACCAGCGCTTCGGTGATGGTGGTACCGAATTCGATCATTGCGTCACCTGCAGCAGTCGTTCCATCATGCGCATCGTAAAGGCAGACGACTGTTGCAGCATCCACGGCAACGTCAACAGCATCACCGCCGACCGCCACGATGCGGGGAGCGAACGACAGCGTTTGCTCCTGCACGCTGGTCACCGTCTGTGCCAGGCTGATCAGCAGGCCGACGACGAGACTGACAATAATCGCCGGGCCGGAAAGCCACATGGCGGTGAGCAGAAAATCCTGGCCGATTTCAACAACGTTCAGCGTGTCCATGAGATTTGATCCGATTGAAAGTTGTCTGCCGTCGAAAAGTCAGCGATACGATCTCATAAGTCCCATAGGACTTACAGGACTGATGCGTTTCGCGTGTCATGCATGCCACATCAATTCTTCGCGGCCTTCGGCTGGCTGTTGCGACTGTTGATCTTTACCAAAAACTCACTCACCAGCTTTTCATCGGCGATCGCGTCGAGAATGGCCGATGCTTTACGCTGTTCCAACTGCACAAGCACATCGACGACCATGTCGGTTTCACCCGTCGCAGACAACGTTTTGATGGCGCTGGCGGCTGTTTCAGGAGTCATGCCTTCAAACATCTCAGTGAGTTCTTTAAGATTCTGTTTCGTGGACACCGGATCAATCGGCTTCTTTTGTGATGGCAGTGCCGCCGCGCCGGGCGTGCTGGCCAGCAGGCGCTTATCCTGTTCCAGCTTTTCACGTTCCACGCGGATCTGCTCTTTCTCTGCGACAAGCTGCTGTTTTTCAGAGTTCGTGCGTTCGACTTCCGTAACCCATTTTTCACGATCCTTGACCAGTTTTTCGCCATCGACCTGAATTCTGGTGCGGTCACTGTCAAACGTCAGTCGGTCGTTGTCGAGTTCTTTACGTTTGAGCTGCAGTTCGGTTTCGCTTTGAGCCAACGCGGTTTTCTGAGCCTCCAGTTGTCGGCGATCCGCATCGAGCGTTTCGCGATCAACCTGCAGCTGTTGCTTTTCGCCGGCGATTGCCAGTCTTTCGTTGCTGACCGCCTCTTTCTGAGTGTTGATCCGTGCAACCAGTTCCTCAATCGCCGCCCGTTGATCGTTTGCCTGCGTCAGCAGGTTTTCCACTTGCTGCTGAGCGCCTTCCACATCCGTCTGAATGAGACGATGCTGAGATTCTGCATCCTTCAATGACGATTCTCGCTGTCGAAGGACTTCGTCACGCGACTTCAGGCTCAAACCCATGCGGACGATCTCTTCAATGCTCATGGGCGAACTGCGAACGACGACAGGAAGCTGCTGATCACCGTGACCATCTGCGTGAGCATGTGAGCCTGACTCCGTGGCAGGGCCTCCGCCGTGCGACGAAGAAGCGTCAACAGTCTGGACATGTTGCAGCGCATGTCCCTCTGTGGTTGAGTCCGACACGGCATGTTCATCTTCCGCAACGACAGAATCGCCGTGCTCATCATCGCTTTCCGCCACATCACTTCCATGCGGTGCGGTCTTTTTCATCATGAACATGCCAAGTCCGGCCGTCACACCGAACATGACTGCGGCATACAGCACGAGGCCAAGGATTTTTTTCATTTTTCACTCCTGATTTCCTGCATCCGGTAGTACGCCTGCGAGGCCTGTTCCTGCAGTTGAATCTCTTCGCGTTTCAGTTGTTCGCGTCGATGTTCGGATTGTTCCCGATGGATCACTTCTTCCATGATTTTCAGTTCCGCACGAGCATGACGATGCTCCTGCAGAGCCAGCCTCAGATGTTCCTCGGCCGTTTTCAGTGCTTCGTCAGCAGTCTGCAGTTCCTGTGCGCCGTGATCCATCATGCTCGTCATGGAAACAAGAACCCCGCCGCTCATGCCCTGGGCCAGATCGCGTGCCGCGTTGCGATGAACCGTATCCAGCCACTGTCGGACTTCGTTCAGACGTTGCTCCGCGACCGCTCGTTCGGTATTGCGCGCCGCTGCGGTCGCGCGGCAGACATCTTCCTGCTGCGCCCTCAAGTGGCGAATTCGTTCGTATCGTGATGAAAATCGTTTCATGGTGATTCAGTCAAAATGTCTTCGCGGGGTAAGCTTCCAGCTTGCCATCGCTCACCACGGCCAGGCCGCGGCGAGGGTCTTCAATTGTGCCTGAGTCTCCTGCCATCCGGCTTTTTGATTGACAGTCTGTTGCAGAAATCGTTTGGCAGCAGGAATGATCTGAACAGCGCGATCAACCTGGGGCGAAGTTCCGGCTTTGTAAGCTCCAATCTGAATGAGGTCCGCGACATCCGCATGTGTCGCCAGCAATGAGCGAAGTTTGGTGGCACTCTGCTGATGCTCATCTGAGGTGACTTCGCGGAAGACGCGGCTGACACTTGGCAGCACATCCACAGCGGGATAATGGCCTTGCGCGGCTATTTTGCGACTCAGGATAATGTGACCATCCAGAATCCCGCGCGCCGCATCGGTGATCGGTTCGTCCATATCGTCACCATCGACCAGAACCGTGATCAGTCCGGTAATCGCTCCGACCTCACCGCAACCCAGCCGTTCAAGTACGCTGGCCAGCAGCGACTGCACGGAAGGCGGATATCCACGCGAACCTGGAGGTTCTCCCAGCAGCAGGCCCAGTTCACGCTGTGCCATGGCCAATCGTGTCAGACTGTCAAGAAAGAACAGCACATGCGCACCTTGATCACGAAATTCCTCAGCGATGGTGGCCGCCGTGAGCACAGCCTTGATTCGCATCAAAGGCGTCTGATCGGACGTTGCCACGACTACGACAGACCGTGCCAGTCCCGCATCGCCAAGACAGTCTTCAATGAAAGGCCGCACTTCCCGACCGCGTTCGCCGACCATCGCGATGACGTTGACGTCCGATTCTGCACCTTTGGCAATTTCACCCATGAGCGTACTTTTGCCGACACCGCTGCCGGCAAACAGACCTACACGCTGCCCACGGCCGATCGTCAGCAGTCCGTCGATCACGCGCTGACCCGTGACGAGTGGTTCCGTAATCCGAGTTCTCTGCATGGCATCCGGCACCGTAGCGGTTTCAGGTCGCCAGCGTCGAACGCGAAGCGGACCATGACCATCGATTGGTCGGCCGATGCCATCAATGACGCGCCCCAGCAACCCGTTGCCGACCGGCACAGCGCGGCTGTGACCCGATGCTGTGATTTCGAGACCCGGATGCAGGCCGGCCGTGCTGTCAAAGCACATCAGCTGCGACTCGGTTTCATCGAAGCCCACTACTTCGGCCATCAATTGTTCGCCGGTCTGAAGTGCAATCTTACAGGTCTCCCCGACGAATGCCGGCATGTCGGCGCGCATCAATCCGCGAACGCTACGCAGTTTCCCGACGTTCCGGAAAGCGGCGCAGTGTTTTGGAAGCTGAGCCATCTCCGCGACGTTCAATCTGAGAGTCATCCAGTTTCTCCATCCATGTGCGGCGGATTTCCTCCAGCCGCGTATGCATATCCGTTAACAGAATTCGCCGCCCGGATTCAACTCGAACCAGCCGCGCGGAATTGATTCGTCCTTCATACACGACACGCGATCCAGTTGCTGCCGACTGACGGGATCACTCAGCAGAGTCTGCAGCAGAGTGTGATCCGCCGGATGCAGCCAAACCTTGACAGACTGATTCAGTTCCAGATGCTCAAGCGCTTTCCGAATCAGGTCATCGACGGCAAACATGTCTCGATCAATTGCGTAGCCGACCAGCCACGATGCCGCGGCCGTGGCAAGTTCGACGGCGACTTCCTGCATTTCACCCAGCGATTGGCGGTGCTGTGTCTGCAACTCCTGGACGGCCTCCGCAGCATCCGCCAGCAATTGCTGCAGACGGCTGATCTCTTCCGGATCCACGCCGCCCAGACCGATTTCTGAGGCCGTGACAACTTCCTGTGCAGCGCTGGAAAGCACCGGAACAGCCGTGGATTGCGACAACGGTGTGACCGATCGATCGACGGGGTTCGCGATCACACTGGCGACCGAGGCAGACTTTGGCCGTGGCACCGTTTTGCTGCCGGGGGCAGCCGTTGGCACGGAAATTGTCGATTCGTGTGCGTAGTCAGCGCGCCCCTTGCCTTCGATCGTGACTGTCTTGTTTCCGACGGTGACGGTGCGAGGTGAGCGTTTGAGTTGGATATGAAGGGTGTGCATGCAGACTGTTATTCACTTTCCATATCAATCTTGGCGATGATTTCTGCAATCGAATCGCGAGCCTGTTGAATCCGTGATTCGGTCAGGTTTGACATGAACTGCATTTCTTCTTCGATTGTCTGTCGGGCCCGCTTGGACAAATTCGCGAAGACCGCATTCGTCACGTCCTGCGGTGCGCCGAACAGAGCTGTCGTCAGATTTGTGCTGTCGATTTCTCCCAGGACCCGCTGCACTGCCGTCTTGCCGAGTGCCGCAATGTCGTCGAAACGATAGATACGTGTGAGCAGTGACTTCGCCAGATCCGGATCTTGTTCTTCGATGACAGCCAACATATTGCGGCGGCCTGCCTTGGGAACACTTCGCAGCAATTCGGCAATGCGATCCGCATGATTTCGCATGTCAGGGGGATCAGCAGGCAGTTGCTGCGCACGCATGTACGTGGCCTTCGCAATGCGTTCTATCAGCACTTCCGGAGCATGCTGTTCCTTCGTCAGCTCCTTCATGACCAGTTTCTGGCTTTCGGCCTTGAGCAAACTGAGGATGTCGCCCGCCAGTTTCGCGGGCAGATTGCTCATCAGGATCGCACACGTTCGCGGCTGTTCCGATGAAAGTGCCAAAGCCAGCTGATGCACGCTCAGCGTCTGCAGATCCAGCAGCGGATTCCCAGTGAGCTGAGGCGGTGCCAGCGAAGACCTTGCCGATGTCACTGACGCAATGTTGCTGGTTTCTTCCACAGCCTGCGCATCCTGAGATCCGTCCGCTCGATCAGTTCCGTCGGATTCCTGGTTGTTCGCCGTGGTCAGTGGCGATTCTCGCCTGCCTGATTCGACAGCATCGACAGATTTGGGGATTGCTGCCTGACCCGCATCAGCCGTGCTGACATCTTTTTTGCTCATGGGGTCGAGCGACTCTTTGGCCAGTGATTTCAGTGCAAACTGAAAGAAGCAGTCAAAGTCGTCGAGCACAGCGCGTTGTCGCCCGATGGTGGATCGGCGAGTTTTGTCGGACTGCATCCCGGAGCGAAGCAGGGCGGCTCGTTCAGGCTGCAGTCGGGACAAAACAACGTCAGCTACGTCGTCGCCGAGGAGTTGCAACAGTTCAAAGATTTGACTTTCGCGATCCATTTTCCGTCCGTGGATATTGTCTGTGAACAACTAACAACACCGGGACTGGCTCCCGGCTGAGTGCGAAAAACGCTGAAAAATTGAATGGGGAAGGGTGCCTGTCCTGGTTTTGTAAGGGCCTCTACGCCGCTTTTGCGGTCGAATTCATGGGTTTCGCTCCGGGAGCCCCGCTGGCCGCGGCAAACGGCGTGCGGAGCGTGTCAGACGACGTGGCCGACTTCCCATCGGCCGCGCTGGCTTCCTGTTCATTGAGCCATGCTGAAACAATGCTGGCTACTACATCCGGATGTGCCCTGGCCTGTTGAGAAATCGTGGCCAGTCGGCGAGCGTCCGCCAGCGGAATACCGCGTCCCGTGGCCTCCGTGATGACGATCGGTTTCATGCGTTTCATCAGCATCATGCCTATGAGAAACGCAAGCATTGCGGCCAAGCCAAGAGACACAGACTGTAACAGTGGTTGCCACTTGTCCCACACAAATCCGGGCGTCGCCGGTTCGGTCGTTTCCAGCGGTTCCAGCGCCGCCAGAATCACTTCAATCTGATCATCGCGCGTGGCGCTAAAGCCGACAGCACTTTTGATCAGATTCTCGATGTCCTCTTTTGTGAGCGCGGCAAATGTTGGAGTTGCTGCAGCCGTGTTGTCCGGATTGTCAGTTGCCGCTCCATTGGCACTTGTGAGATCAACGACTGCGGAAACACTCAGCCTGAGGATTTCGCCGCCGATGAATGTGATGGTTTCCTCCGATTCCGGGTACGCGAAGGTCTCGTCGATGTCTTCTGTCGTGGAACTTCCCGAATTGTCGTCCGGCACTCTGGGACCGGCGGGAGTGTTTGACGCTTCCCCGGCGACGCCGACAGGTGCAACACTTCCGACCGAAGTCACTTTGGGACCTTTCGTTTTCACCGAATTGAGTTTTGAGGAGATTTTTGCTTTGGTTTCCGTTTCAATCTTGTTGCTCGTCGTTTTGCGTTTATTGAAGTCGATTTCCGCCGCTACAACTACGGACGCCCGTACGCCTCGAATTGGTTCAGCTGACTTTCGATCTGATAGACGAAATACGCTTCTTTCTGCTGCCGATAGCTGATCTGATATGCCAGTTCATTCTCCATTCCTGTACCGCCACCGTACTGCCGCCCGCTGGTATCTGTCATCACGATGTTTTCAGTGGTCAGGCCAGGCACCGAAGCAGCGACGGTGGCCATGATCGAATTGGCTGTGCTCGCGGAAATGATATCGCCAGCGCGTGGTTCGATCACGACTGCGGCAGTGACAGGCGACTGATCCGTGACAAACGGACTGGGGTTCGGGCGACTCACTTTGACGGTGGCCGATACGATCCCGCGGATTCGCTTAATGGCACGTTCAATCTGCTTTTCGAGACCAGCACGGCGACGGTCTTCTTCTTCACCAGGCGACCCCGGAAACAGACCGGCAGCGGGCAGGTCCGTTTCATTCTCCGGGCTCAGGATCGATGCCAGTGCCATCCGCGCTTTCGCCACATCACTGCTGGGAACGGAAACGGCAGAGCCGGAGAAATTCAGGCTGTATCGAATTTTCTCCGTGTCCAGAATTCCCGCGATTTCTGTCGATCGTTGCGGAGTCAATTGACCTGCAATCACGACGTAATCCGGCTGAGCGGCCCAGATCATGGTGCCGACGATCGCCGACACGCACGCCACGGCCGCTGCCGAAAATCCCACTCGCTGCGCAATCGTCCAGCGATTCCACAAGGCAAGCAGTTGATCTCGTAACGTAATCCAGAACGCCATTGTTCCATCCTTTATTCGTTCGGCGAGGCCTCAGCGCTTTGACTGAGTTTCATGATCAGACGCGGAACGAATTCAATCACACCTGCATTCTCATCACTTCCTGATACGACGCGATCAGGCGATTTCGAATTTCCATCATCAGTCGAAACGCCAGATCCGCTCGGGATGTTGTCAGCACAACATCGTGAATGCTGTCAGTCTCGCCCGCAATCAATTGACGTACGCCATCCTGTGATTTGAGCTGCTCCTGATTCGTTTCCGTAATCAGACCTTTGACCATATCCGCAAACGGCATGTCTCCGTTCGCCGATTTTGCCTCACGCACAGGATTCTGAGTCGACTGCGGCAGAATCCCGGGAACACTCATCGATTGCACGGACATCAGCGCGAACCTCTCAGCAGAGACAGCGCCTGTTCGGCCATCTGACGAAATGTTTCCAATGACTTCAGGTTGGCTTCATAGGCGCGGCTGGCCGTGACAAGATCCACCATCTCGTGCGGCAGATTCACGTTCGATTGCTGCACATGACCCGTTGCGTCGGCGTCAGGGTGGCCGGGATCGTAAATGCTGTCGCCGGGAGTCGTGTCGCTGGAAATGCCAACGACCATCACACCATTCAGTTCCCGTCCGGTACCGTGACCGTTTTGAGTCATTCTGCCGCCTGGTTTCACGACTTGATCCAGCGCGGCGGAGAATGTGACCTGTTGTCGCTGATACGGGCCGCCTTGAGCCGTTCGGGTCGAGTGTTGATTGGCGATGTTGTTCGCTGCCACTTCCATCCGCAGGCGTTCGCCCGTCAAACCGGATGCACTGATATCCATTCCAGAAAGGATTTGATTCATTGACATGTTTGAGGCTCCTGTCCAACGGGTACGATCTGAATTCCGTGTCACCAGAATGTGGCAGCAACAGCAGCTGTTCCATCAGCCCTGAATGGCCAGACGCATTTGTTCCAGATAGGTGCTGAGCAACTGCACGTACGTTTGTTGCAGCATCGCATTCTTATTCAATTGTCCCATCTCGCGATCAATATCCACGTTATTCCCGTCCGCCCGAGCCGTCAGCCCCGGCGTGAGGACCATCTCCGGCTCGCTGTCATCCGGGAACTGCCATCTGCATTTTTCGGACCCGACAATTCCCGCGTCAGTTGTTCTTCAAACTCCACATCCATACGCCGGTAATTGGGCGTATTGACATTCGCAATGTTGTTGCTGATCGCTCGATGACGCACTTCCGTGGCGTCAATAAGGCGACCAAGCAGATCGAATTGTGAATTGAGAGGCTGCATATCGTCGGCATCGGCTGGCAACTCGAGGTCACTCCAATCCGAATATCCCGCAAACCTTGCCTCAGTTACCAAAGCCGACCCAATCCGAGTGCCTCCCAGCACGCCACCAGGGAAAACCCTCACGACAACAGTCATGACCCTCAGATTGCGGGTTTGGCGAGCCGACGGGCGTCAGACCGCCGGTACAATGCTTTGCATGCCTGTGGCTGGCCCGTTTCGGAATTTGGGATTCCCGTAGGGTGCGTGAAGCGAAGCGCAACGCACCTTGCTTGTAGACAAATCTGCTGTAGCGTGTTTCGCTCCGCTGCACACTCCCTGGAATTGACACCCTGGCCAGCCGAGGTACTCCAGCGAACCGCCGTTGCATCGCAACAGTGGACGGATACAATCTTTCTGGTTGTGAGTTTGGAATCAATGTCATCGTGGAGCCAGTTCATTGTCCCTTGTGTTGAAATCATTTTCCTGGCAAAGGATGATTGAAGCCGTGGAAGCCGTTCGTGAACGAGCTTGGCGCGCCACCGCTGCTCTGCGTGCTGCCAATATCCCGTATGCCGTTGCAGGTGACCACGCCGTCGCTGCCTGGGTCGCGCGAGTTGATCGGGCGGCGGTTCGCAATACGCAGGACGTGGATATTCTGGTGCGTCGGTCAGACTTCGATGCGGTTAAGATTGCTCTTGAAGCCGTTGGATTCACGCACCACGAATTGATGGGCGTCGATTGCTTTATCGACGGTCCGGACGGCAGTCCTCGAAATGCCGTACATCTGCTGTATGCCGGTGAAAAAGTCCGTCCGCAGTATGCCACGCCGTCCGCCGAGGTTACGGAAATCGAACATGCCGAAGAATACGACGTACTGACGCTGGAAGCTCTGGTGAGAATGAAACTGAATTCCTTCCGCCGCAAAGATCAAATGCATCTCCTGGATTTCATCTCGATCGGCCTCGTGGATGCGACATGGATCCCAAAACTGCTGCCCGAACACGCCGCACGCCTGCAGCAACTTCTTGACGATCCTGACGGTTAGATTCGAACCGGCGAGCGGCATGCGTCAGCTTGCCGGTACGAAGCCGATTGCCTGACCCCTGACCATAGCCGCCAGCGAAGGTGGTGTCTGTCTGATGTGAAACGGGCTGCGTGGCATCGCTAAACATCAGAGCATATAATCAATCAGCCGTTCGTTAATTGTTTTGCATTGGATACCAAAAATGCCGTCTCCCGTCCCTGGAATGGATCCGTATCTGGAATCGACCGTTCATTGGCCCGATGTGCGTCTGGGGCTGATCTCGCAGATTCAGGCTCAGCTCAATCAGTCGCTCCGACCTCACTACCATGTTCGCGTGGAAGAGTCAGTTACGAACAGAAACGCAAAGAGGTGATGACGTCATCGACGCATCTGGTGGAAATCGATCTGCTCCGCGATGGCGACCATTTGTATTGTCGCGAACTGTTGCCGGAAGCCGACTACTACGTTCATGTGTCTCGGCGAGGTGACCGTCCGCGAGGAACAGTGTGGCCCATTCTTCTGCCTCAGCGACTGCCGGTGATTTTGATTCCGCTGAAGCCCGAGGATTCGGACGTGGAACTGGATCTGCAGACGGTACTCAACACCGCCTACGATCGAGCTGCTTACGATATGGTGGTCGATTATCGTGCCGAACCGGCCCCGCCACTTACGGGACCATCCATCGAATGGGCGGATGGCATCCTCCGCGCAAAGGGAAAACGGGCGTCATAACGCAGGCCCTACTGTAGGTACAGCCTGCCGGGCTGTACGTCGCGGCCCGCCGCGACCAGCGACCATTCGATGTGCCACACCCAAGCCATAGGGACGGAGATGACGGCATCCCACTTTGCAGCGCCACGCCGTCACCCAGGAACGCAAAAAGAAAACGCAAAAAGGTGCCATTCGTGCCTGACACCTGGTACGTTGCTGAGTCTCACGGAACTCGCAGAGATTCGAAGTCTTATCGAAGAATTGGAAAAGAAGGCCCCACAGTGAGGTTCACAATGCTTCGTCTGGAATCATTCGGTGTCCCGGAATCCATCAGTATCCTGGCATTCTCAACCGTTCAGCGCAGTATCGCCGAATGGAGTGCCCGGGCAAGACTGTGGCGGAGCGATTTGAGTTCGACCTCAGCCTGCACGCCATTCAAGTGACGCGTCCATTGTGAAGGTTTCGGGATCGGACCATCGGACAGCAGACCCTTTTGTGTTTCCGAATATGAATACGTCAGCATGGAAAGGCTGACGTATTCTGACTAAACTGAACTTTGGGTATTTGGGTATTCAGGAACACTTTCACGATCGCATCACCAACCCACGGAATGGAGTCTCCGCAATGTCAAAGCGTGACCAGAAAAAGCATTTGAGAGAGGTCAAACGCAAGAATCAGTTGAAGCAGCGAGCGGCCCGGCAGGATATGGCCATCGTAGCGCCTCCCAGGGAAATCCGAAATGCGCTGGTTGAGTCCCATCAACTGATGGCAGATGGTTGCTATCAGGAGGCGGAAGAGTTGCTTAATAAAGAACGCAAACGGCGTCCTGGCAGCCCTGAAATTCTGGAGTCTCTGGTTGATCTCTACCAACGCACTGACAATCACGTTGGCTTGGCGCGGGTGACTCCACAGCTTGTCCGATTGCAGCCACGAGATCCCAAGCACTTCTGATCATGGCTCAGAGCTTTTTGTATTGCGGCCGAAGTGCGATCGCTCTGGAGACGTATCGGTCGTTCCTGGAAAAATGGCCAACTCACAAATATGCTTCAAAAGCGATTGCTGCCATTGAGTTAATTGAGCCTGAACTTGCGAAAGAGCTGCCGACTTATGAATTGGCAGACTCTGAGATGCATCTGCTTGTGATGCACGATCAGATGATGCTCAGGATTTCGGATCACGACTTCAATGGGGCCATTGACATCGCAACAAAACTGCTTGCGATCAAGCCGCGTATGGTTTCGGTCCGCAACAATCTGGCACTGTGCATGTTTCATATCAGCCGGATGTCTGAGGCGCTTGTTGTCGCTAAGGAAACCGTGCAGATGTTTCCAGAGAATCGGTTCGCCGAAGCAGCTCATGGAAGAACGCTGTGCCTGCTGGGACTATTCGATGAATCGGTCAGTTATGATCTGGCGACGTGGTTGCAGACCAACAGGATGCTCTGGCAGCGCAGGCTGAGTTTCTAAGTTTCGTGGGACGCGATGACAGTATCGTTGCTCTGGTCGATTTTTCGGACAGTATCGTAGAAATTATTCCGCCATGTCGCGCCCTGCTGTATCACTACAAAGCCGTTGCGCTAATGCGACAGGGGCACGTGAACGAGGCCCAGGCAGCCTGGAAACGCTGCCTGAAACTGGATCCGAACTGTCCGCCCGCGAAAATGAATCTCGACGAACTGAAGGCGGCAACAGATTGCCACGCTCCCTGGGCGGAAGTTTTACACAAATGGATTCCATATCACGCGATGAATGAAATCGTGGCGACTTTGACATCAGGCGAACACGAGACTGGTTCGCGCATGCCAGAAGTCCTTCGGAAGTGGCCTCATTTGATAAAGCTCGCACCCGCAATGCTGGATCGCGGTGATCGCGGCGCACGTGAGTTTGCGTTACTATTGGCAAAGGCTGATAGTTCTCCGGAAATGCTCAATGCCCTCAAAGACTTCGCAACAGGGCAACGTGGCCCCGATTCCATGCGAGTCTCGACAATTTTGTTTTTGCGAACACAGAATTTCCTGGGGGATGAGCCTGTAAGTATCTGGAAAAAAGGTGCGTGGACGGACATTGTGCCTTACAGTGCTGAGATATCGTATGAGCAAGTCCCACATCCGAATTCTCGGGTGAACGACCTGGTCAACGTTGGTGTCGATGCGATGCACGAAAAGGATCTGGATGCGGCGGAAGCTGCGTTTCGTCAGTGCATTAAAATCGATCCGGACTTTCCCTCAGCTCTGTACAACCTCTCAGGGGCGTTGTTAATGAAGAATGATGAAGCGGCAGGCGAGGAAGCCGAACAAATACTGCAGGATCTGTTTGCGCGATTCCCCGACTATCCGTCTGCACGAATCACGCTTGCTCAATTGGCAATACACGCCGGTCGAATTGATGAAGCTCAGGAGCTTATTGCACCACTGGCCAGCCGGTCTCGATGGCATGTGTCTGAAGCGATGGCTCATGGAACAGTCATTTTGGAACTTGCACTTGCAAGGAAGGATTTTCCTGCTGCAGAAGCCAGCCTGAGGATGATGCGTCAGCTCGACGCGGACGATCCTCGCGTTGAACAATTGCATCGCCGAATCCAGATCCAGAAGAATCCACTGGCTCTACTCGGTGGTGCATTTCAACAAGTCATTGGTCGGTTAAGAATACCACGTATGTGAATTCGACTTCTCTCGGCGAGAATTGAGATTCAGCCGGACTAGTGAAAGGACGGAGATCTTGCAGAAAGTTGTGATTGTTCGATCTCCAACGGGCTATCCCTCGTGTGGTTGCCTGCCTGTCGGCAGACAGGCGTCCCCACGGTTCTGAGTTGGAACTGTGCCACACTCCGTTTCGCCAGCCAACGCCAGAATACTCAGTCGACCGTCCCGATTCCACCCTCCATCGAACACTGAAACCCATGCCTCAAAAAATCCAACATCCCTGTCGACACACTGGACAAAATTCGAATTCGAAAATCTTTTTTCGAATCTGCCATTGACGTTGTTCAAGACCGTCGCTGACCCTTTTTGTTTTTCGTGAGTATCCTCTTTGTCGATTGCGGTCCTCAGCCGATCACGCACAAACTGAATCGCGACTTCACGAGAGATCCGTTGTAGGCAAACCATCCCGAAGACGGCGTCCACAAAGGCACCACGCACATATTCATACACGTCCGGATCTTCGATCGCGGGTGCAAGCTGTTCTGGCCCTTCGGCAGTACAGATGTCCTGTCCCGCCTGTCTTGAACAAAACAATGAGACATATTTTTTGTCTTCTAATCACCCTTGGTGATTTTGTTCTTTCGATTCGAGCAAATTCACCTTTGGAACAGCATTTTTCCTTTCGCAACAAGGCGAATTCAGTTCTCATACACGCCTCTGCCAATCACCGTACTGGCAATTCGAATGACATGTCGCACAGGGCTGCATTTGGATGGATTAGTCGATGGTGCAGCCGTTGATCTCCGTATGTTGTTCGATGTCCCACTGAATGATAGTCATGATGCAACTTCCTGCCTCCGTTCAATCTACTGTACTGCGTTCGATCGTCGAAATATTGCACAATTTTCGTGGGAAGAAAAGAAAGAGGAGGTCTGGACTCAACGACTACTCAGGCGCGATTGCTGCTGAAGCACTGGAACAGCGCGAGCTTCTCACTGTGGCATTTGAATCTCTGGGTGATGTCAATGCGACACCCGAATACGCAATGAACAATCCAGGTGAGTTTTTTCAGTATGGTGATACCTCGTGGTTCACAAACACCTCAACTCGAGGAACGATTGAACTGTGGCGCACGGACGGTACACAGGCCGGTACAAAATTCGTATTCGACACCACGCAGGCCGGAGGAGGCGCAACGCAGATTCCGATCGCTGGAATCAATGGGCAATTGCTGTTTCAGGCTTTTGATCCGCTGCACGGTATTGAAATCTGGATAACCGACAATACGCCCGCAGGGGCTCACCTGCTTAAAGACCTGGCTCCCGGTACATTTGATTCCATAGTGATCGACAGCATCACATATAAAAATGAGGTGCTGCTGCAGATCTACGACACAAGCTTGCAGCGGTCAGGATTTTTTCGCACCGATGGAACCGCCGAAGGTACGGAGCCGCTGTTTGAAGATCCGGAGGAATTAAACCCAGCGACTGGCTTTTATGCGTTCCAGTTTCTCCGCGCGACCGATGATTTCGCCTATCTGGTGTTGCACCGACAGGCGACGGATGACCTGATCCGAACCGACGGAACTCTTGAAGGGACGCAGTCGCTGGGGCAGTTCACACACATTCTGGCAACGACCGTCTTCAAGAACCAGTTGGCGTTTGTCGCAGATCAAAGCGGTACGGGGATTTCTCTATGGACTTCTGATGGAAGTCAGCAAGGCACCCAGGAAATTCAGCTGCTGGGATCATCCACTCCGGTGCCACCTGTTCTCACTGTCTCCGGAAACCAGCTAATCATCGAAGACTCAGCCCATTCGAAACTCTGGACAACCGATCTTTCGACATCCGGCACAGTTCTGTTTTTTGATAGTTGGCACAGTCAACTGCTTCGCACGGAAAATTTCTTCTACTACTTTCAGTATGAATCGAATGGCGCGAAGAAATTATTTCGAACTGACCTTGCACTCACTGGAACTCAAGAAGTCGTCATGCCTTCGGAATTCAACGCGTTGAGTGAATATCGACGTTACAACACTTCATATTCCTATTTATTCCAGATGGGGAGATCCACTTACCATGCGTTTTACGTTCTGGATGATCAAGGGCTGCGATTGCTGGACCAATTGCCGTCTTCGGATGGTGAGATTGTCAGATTCGACGCAAATCGGTTCTACGATTTCTACCGTGCGCAGTATTCTAACGACATTGAACTGGCGATCGTAGACGGGCCAGCTTCAGTCGTCAGGCAGCTCGGAAAGATCCAGACTGGAACACGGGCGTCGGATCCAGCGACAGCGATTGATGGAGGCCTTGGGCTCTTGTTCGTCGTTGGTAATCGGCCGGATGTTGTGCAGACAATTTCTCCGGCCCTGTGGTATACCGACGGAACACATGACGGCACCTGGAAGCTGGAACTTGACGGCGGGTTTATTATCGCATCGCGTCCTGTAAAGGCTGTCCAGAACGGAACGCTCGTGTACTTTACCACAGAGATTTTCGGGGTTGGTACACAATTGGTCAGGCTGAATCTCACAACTCGCCGGGCGTCCGTTGTGCCGGGAATTGTGGATGTTGAAGATTTCGTGATCGCTCGCCTGGGAGATGCCGTCTTCGTTGCACCTGGGCCTGCGCCTGCAACTCCTGGTGCCTTTAACGCTCGAAGTCTGATTCGTGTGGAACCTGACGGCACCGCAACGCCAGTCATCAATTCGCAGACCAGCGGATTTGAAGTCTATAAAGTGACCGTGCTGAATGGACAACTTTATCTCCTCGCAACAACCGTGGCGAACGGATTTTCGTTGTGGCGTTCAGATGGCACTCCGGAGGGAACTCATCTGGTGCAGTCGCTGACATCGGCGCGCGTTGATGACCGTTCGCTTCAATTGCTGGCGGGGAGAAATCAATTGTTTATGACATTTGGCAGAACGACCAGTGCAGATCCGGAAGTTTGGATTTCGGATGGTACGACCGAAGGTACCCTGATGGTGCATGAACCTATTTCTGTGGGAAGCGCTCTGGTCTCCGGAGATCATCTTTATTTCATGGCTTCTACCCCAAAGCAAGGCATTGAACTGTGGTCGAGCGACGGTACGGTTTCTGGCACAGTTTCCATCACAGAGCCATTGTCACCAGGCAGCAATTCTTCAACGATCAGCGGGATTCACGCCATAGATGATGGCTTGGTTTTCTCCCGCAACGAACAGTTGTATCGGACGGACGGAACAATCAGCGGAACGCATTTGCTGATACCTCAACAGGCCGATGACAACTCTTCGGTCGTATTCGACCAAGTGTTCGCAATGGCGCATACCGGCAAGGACGCTCACTTTCTGGCGCTGGATGCGACTACTGGACAATCCACCGAATTGGCTGACGAAAACGGAAAGTCCGTTGTGCCAATCTACACCCAGCCGTTGTTAACGATGATGGCGGAATCCAAAACTGGAGGAGTTGTTTACCTGGGTGATGCGGGAAATCTGGGATTCGAACCGTTTTCTATTGCTGGGCCTGTGACGCCACAGATCCCGAATCAGCCGCATTTTCACTGGACCCCTGAAGGTGATTTTTATGGACTCTCCTGGGAACGAGTCTGGGGAGCTGTGGGATACGAGGTGCGACTTTCCAACAATGCAACCGGCAATGTCCTGGAGTCATTCACGTCGGACGGGCGAAGCATCACCACTATCTCGCGAAGCCTTCCTGTAGGTGGCTATTTTGTTGAGTTGCGAGCGATTGGTAGTGACGGTACGCCCACAGCGTGGAGTGTTCGTCGCAGCTTTGCCGTCGGGGATTTGCCGGCTATCTCTGCGTTGCCCTCTGAGACACAACCGGCTCCTCAAACATTGCAGATCATCAGCCCCGAAACCTCAATTCTCACGCAGGTCTGGGTCGGCGACGTCTATACCAATCGTCGTGTTTCGCTGGTTGAGCTGCCGAATACCGGTTCCGATCCAATGAGGGTTGAGGCATTGCTGCCGACGACAGAGCCTACACTTTATGCGGTTTGGGTGCGTTCACTTCTGGCGGACAACAGCTGGACACCATGGACCAGTCGACAGCTGATGAGTGTTGTGCTTCCCGCCACAGAAGTCAAATCCCTTGTTCCTGTCGAATCAGCTCGAAGAATTGATCTGTCATGGTCAGCTGTTCCAGGAGCATCCGGATACGAAATCGAGATCGTCAGTACGTCCGCCGGAAGCACCAATGGAACGATTCAGCGACTGGTGGGAAGTCTCACCAACGCATCGATTGCTCTTCCGCCGGACCAGTATTCCGTACGAATTCGAGGGCTGAATGGAAGGTATCCTCTTTCGGCCTGGAGTGATTTAAAAGCGACTTTTCTTAAGGCTGCACCTCAGCTGTCGAGGCAGGGAAGCGAAATTGTCTGGAAGCCGATCGCTGGTGTGTCTGGTTATCATGTTCAGATCAAGAACTCGAAGACTGGTGCTGTCATAATGGACCAGGTGGTTTCGTCCCAAACTCTTTCCACCGGAAGTCTGCCGTATGGTCCGCTCACGGTGAACGTATCGTCCCTGTACAACGGAACTGTTTCGGACCGACGAACCAGTAATACGTCGGTCGAGATCTTCAGGCCAGTTGTGACGCTCGGATTTCAGTACGCGGTCACTTCGGATGCAACGCCAATTGCCACCTGGACGGCCGCCACGGGAGCGGCCACTTATGAAATTCAGATTCTCACACCATCCGGCTTCCTTCAATACCGTAGAACCGGATTGACATCAACATCTCACAGAATTGATCCGAAGCTGCCAAACGGTGAGTATCGAGTATGGATTCGGTCATGGCATGCAGACGGTTCACACAGCCTTTGGGGGCCAGGTACAGCGCTGCGAATCGGCGCGCCAGTCAGCGTCACTCGATCATCAAATATCATCAGGTGGGGAACTGCCAACCAGGCAACGCACTACGAGCTTTGGATCAACTATGATGGAACATCCAGGTCGAAGCAGGCGAAGATTGTCCATGAGTTGTTCCTGGTGAATACAAGCTTCACATTACCGCAGCGTCTGCCCACGGGTAAGTATTCAGTTTGGGTTAGACCCGTCCGCGCGGAAGCCTCTGACTTGTATCAGGGCCAGTGGAGCAGCGTGCTGAGTTTCAGCTTGTGATTTTCCTGAATCGATCGTCTCAACGCCAGTCCTGCTGGATCCAGTCGGCGGGGCGGATGTGTTTGTAGATGCGTTTGTGCCACGGCGCGGGCCAGAGGCCGTAGACGGCTTCGTGGGGATTCGGTTGGCCGGGGAAAGCGACTAACTTTGCTCCGGCTGGCAGTAGCGACTGACGGAACCCGCATGTCACGCCGCAGGGGACGCAATGGCGTTTGAAGGTGCGGCACCAGTCGGCAGGCCAGAACACAATGCTTGAAGGGACCAGGGGGGAGGTCTCCTTCTTTAAACAAAATAATGTGACCTGACCCAATAGTGTTCGGCACGAGTCTTGCGTTCATGCGACTTTTGAAACACCAGCGGTGATACTATCCGGCAGTCGGCTAGAGTGCGGGCGTGTTTCGAATGGACTCGAAGAATTGATCGAGCCGCTTTTCGGCCTGATCCGCCGGTAGCACTCCGTCAACGATATCGACAGAGAACTGATACACTGTCATGCCGACAAGATAGTTTCGACAGGCTGACCATCCGGCCGCATAGTTTTGGCCGTCGCCGTTGGTGCCAGCTGGATATCGAAACCGAATTTCCGCACAGGGGATTCCTCCTGTATCGACAACGTGGTTTGGCAGCAACTCTGCCCCTTGCTTTGTTTTCAGCATTCCCATCGCACCTCCTTCAACAAACTTCTGCTTATCAGACATCGCCCGCGCAGCACCTGCGGGGTATTGGATGGTGTTGAAATTGAAGAACATGCCCTCCGCCACCTGCGGAGATTTCTTAGATTCAAGTTCCACTTTGCCTCCATCCGGAGTTGCTGTCGATACAACTTTGACCACAGGCTCTGGTCGACCATAGCCGCCAGCGAAGATGGTGTCCGTCTGATGTGAAACGGGCTGCACTTGAACGGCGAACTATCTGGCTTTCCCAACCCATGTGTGTGCTTCTGATACTAAATCCGGTTTCACCAGATCCGCATCATTCGCAAAATAGTAGCGTTCGATCTGCGCGATGGACTGTGTCAGCTCCGCATGAGCGTGCGCTGGCATACCGTTGTTTTTCGCAATACTCTTCAGCAGCGTCAAAACGCTGAATGGAGTGATGTCCTCTGGTACCTGCCACAAAGCTGCGGACTGTGTGTCCGTGGATGTTCCGGATCGATAAAGAAAATATCCGGCAATTCCTGCAAGGCAGAGAAATCCGATGACGATCGACGCAAGCAACTTGTAACCGGATGCAACTGGCGTGTCGTAGTTCTGAGCGAGGACTACGGTCTGTTCTACAGCCTTCAGGTCGGCATCGTCGTATCTTTGATAGAAGGACTCTTTGGGTTCAACTCTGGCGGATGCAAACTGGAACGTGCGGTCTTTCCGGACGCTGGCGTCGTTGCGGTCCTTAAGCGAAACTGTCCAGAGATGCTCCGACAGCACTGCAGGTTCAGGACTGTCCTGGTCAAATTTCGAGACAGACAACTTGTTGTCCTCAACATTGGTCACTTCAAAATCATCAAACTTCAGATCCACAAGATCTTCAAGGGGTGGAATCAAACCTCGACCAACGGCCTTCACTTCCAGGCTCAGTTTCCCGTCCTTTGCTTCACGCTCATCAAGAGTCTGCGTCAGGCTCAATTCACTCAGCGGCCTCAGGTCACCTCGCTCGACACTGCAATCAACGGGCAACGCCGGTGTTTCGACCGGGAGCACGACGTATCCTGTCGTGTCGAGGAAATCCATATCGAGACGCATGGAAGGAATCCGGTCGATCTCAGGTCCGCGAGCTTTCAGAAGCACGTAAGCGTAGGGAGTCACACGCCAGCCCGCTTCGGCATCGGAACGGGAATGAATTGACTCCGGCTCAAACGTCACCGACAGGACTTCGAAGTGTTCATCCAGAGCCTCCCGAGTCGCCTTTTCAAATTTGTCGCGATAATCTTCATTCGGCCGGCCATTGTTGTAGAAGTAACCGCCACCCGAATTCTGGTTCTGCAGATACCTGGCAAAACCACCAGACTCGCGTTCAATGGCTTTTGAATGGCGAATACTGACAAACACGCCAAACGGTTGCGAATGGCCGACGCGCGCCGTCCCGTCAATTTCCGCTTTGAGCTGAATTTCGGTCACCAGGTCACTGTAGTAGTCGAAGACCTGTTTCGCTTCTCGCGCCTGATTTCGGTCACCAGTCAGCTTGAGGCCTTCCCGCACATAGCGGAACTTTACGGAAGGGTTGACGGTACTCATGCGGGCAAACAGGTCGTTGGCAAACATATTGAGGTGCTTCTCCCTCAATTCCTCAGGCAACGACAACATGACCGCATTGAGCATCGGCATTTGTTCCAGCATCGGATTTCTATCCGGAGAAATCTGGCCGACGGCACTATCACCCAACGCCGCGTAGAACCAGGTATTGAACGCTTCGACGCTGTATTCCGTTTCTTTTAGTTCCCGAGACCTGGACACGTACGCTTCGGCACCAGACTTCAGAACATTCAAGGCGACTTTACGCTGTTCAATAAAGGTCGAAGATTTTGCCAGGTCGCTGTTAAAGTTATTCAGATCATGCAACAGGCATCCCTGTGTGATCAACAATTGCCAATCCGCCGGATGTTTTGCGAGAGCATTCATGCACAGGCTCAGGGCCGTCTCATATCCCTTGACGACCTCTGCTTCCATGTCCTTCTTTTTCCGATTTGTGCCACTGTCCTGCTGAACCTGCGGTGCTCTCCAGACCGTACTCAAATTGTTTCGCATGCTTTGCAGAAACGAAGCGAGTGTCTCCGGTTTCATGTCCTGCACATTCCCAAAAACAGCTTCCAGGTCATCCTGACGATAGACTTCCGCCGAACTGTGAACCTTTGTAAAGGCAGATGAAATCCATTTCTCGTCGATGTCCTTCAACTCCAGCGCTCGAATTCGCTGCACCCAGGACGACAGCTCTCGCAGACTTCGTTCCTGGTGGCTGCGAGTCAGCGGAATGCCACTCAGGCGTTCGTTATAACCAAACGAAAACATGTACATTCCCGTTCGACGCCGATCACTATTTGGGTCATGATTTTCTGCCCAGGTGTTCAGGAAAGTTTCCACCAGTTCCCGAGCTTGAGCGGGATGGGTCTTTGCCAGCAATTCGATATAGGGAAAAGCATTCGCTTCTTCTTTGACCCGGAGATGCAGTCGAGCGGTGGAATTGGCCAGTGTCGGATAAAATGTAGGTTCCAAAAATTTAAGCCATGCATCTGATGGTCGTGCATCCAGCACCTTACCGGACGGAATCGCCTGCGGCATGCCACTCTGCATCTGGCGGCCAATGCCCACGGTTTCCTGGTTCCAGAAGTAGTTTCCAAATTCATCCCGCTGCATCCGGGGACCGCGGCTTGTGCTGATATCGTGGACGCTGGAGTAGGTCGCTTCTCGCAGCCAGTTGACGGCCAGCAGATGCAGCGCAGGCGACCATTCACTGGCCGAGTCTCCACTGTGTGTTAACAGTGCTTCGACCGCTGTCTGCTGGAGCTTCAGCGTGGC
>JBBJME010000413.1:0-4717 GCA_037719765.1 Planctomycetaceae bacterium | reverse complement strand
TGGAACAGTGTCATGCTCGACAAGCTCGCCAGCCGCAGCTGCCACCGCCAGTTTGCCGAAGCTGTAGAGATCAGCCTGTACCGTTGCACTTCCGCCGTCAATTTCCGGAGCGCGAAACGGATCTTCAGGCCATTCACTGGAAACTGACGGACTGCCGTCCAGCAACTTCGCCAGCTCAAAATCGGTGAGCACTGCCCTGGCGTCCTGATCGCTGATCAGCACTCGTGCCGGAGCCAGTTCGCGGAAAACTACGTCTGCCGTATGCAATGCCTGTAACCCCGTTGCGACGTCCAGCAACAATCGACAAAGATCAGTTGCAGGCCATGCACCGGACTCAAGGTGATCGGCGAGTGTCTGTTCTCCGACCCAGTCATCAATCACCCACCATCCCGCATCGCCAACAGCGGGAGTTGATGTCAGATTGTGAGCCACATGCGGATGCAATCCGACACGCGCACAGACTTCCGAGTGGCGTGAGAGCTTATCCTGAATCTCGCTGCGAACTTTCGGTGACATCAGAGCGAAATGATAGAACTTATCGCGCCCTTGTCGGCTGACGGTATAGCGATGTTGCATGCGACACGAAACAGTGCAGTCCGTTCGACGCGACCGGCCCGGTTCCAGGCATTCCTGTGTCTCCCACTCCGTCGCACCGGCCATCGGACCGTTGACGATCGCTGGAGCCATAGCCTGGATCACGGGCGCCAGAGATCAGTCACGTTGCATTTCAACTGTTTCGCAAGTCGATGTGCCGCGCCGGGATGGATCGCGTTTCCTCGAAATGCCCCTTCGCCGTATTCGGTGAGACCTGCATCGCGCCAACCAACTGCGTTTGTGAAAGTCCCAGATTGATTTGCCGACGTCTGATGAGGAATGGATCCAGGTAAACGTACGGGCCGTCTTCTGCAGCCTGCTTCTGTTCTGTCACCATGAAAATTCCTGCTCTGACGGAAAACTGATGGAACTCTGACGACCACTTTGTGGTCGAGTTCCCCCTGTGCTGACCGCAGTAAGTCTGCGGTCAATTTTCAGTAACTCGGGTAACGGAAGCCAGTCATGAATAGTGTCGTTTCAACATTCCTGGATCGCCTTACGGAACGCTTCACCGCGATCCTTGCGGGCGTTGTCAGTTCACGTGTCGAAAGTCTGCGAGCGGAAGCTCAGGCTGAACAGCAAAGCCAGCTGGAAGATCTCGCCAGAAAATACGAAGCCGATGGCAAGATAACAATCGCCAGAACGCTTCGCGAGCGAGCCTTGCAACTCACGTCCACAAATCTGGCGGGCGAAGGAATAGATGTAATGGAAGCGGTGTCTGCCGGGCCGCTGAGACTGACTGGCCCGAATGCGTCATCGGCAGGCGGTCATCTGGAGAACCTGCCTGATTTTTCTGCGCCTCCGAAGCCGGAAAAGAAATCACGCCGTCGTGAAAACAATTCCTCAATTGTCGGCCCACAAGTGCCACAATTGCCGGAAGCACCAGGAGCCGAATCATGAGTGACGCTCTGCATTTGACGCCTCGCGACCGCGCCATTGTTCAGGCACTGGTGCAGAAGGTGCGATTGTTTAGCCAGCGACAGATTGTGGATCACTGGTGGAACGGGGAACTGGCCAACAGTCGTCGTCGTCTGAAGCGCCTGGCCGATCGCAATTTACTGCAACGTACGTTCGTAGTGGCGCGACCCGCTCCGATTTTCGAGTCACCTCTTGTGACATGGAAACCAGGCGACGCGGCACCGGACTTCGGCAAGATCTCCTATCGCTGTCAGGCACGCTGGCGAAGTCGTCCGGCACGGCAGTGTGTGGTGTGGCTGGCGACGGAAGTGGCGTCTCACGCTTTCGGTGGAACGGCACGCGGTGAACTGAGGCATCCGACTCAGGCGACGCATGATCTGGGTGTCGCTGCCGTGTGGTTGCGACTGCATCAAGTCGCTCCAAAATGGGCGGCCGCATGGCGTGGAGAGGATCTGCTGGCCCATACGCGACGCGGCGAAAAGCTGCCTGACGCTTTTATCGTCGATGACGCCGAACAGGTGATCTGGGTCATAGAGTTCGGTGGTGGTTACGACGCCGAACGTGTTGAGGCGTTTCATCAGGACTGTGTGTCACGCAACCTTCCCTATCAACTGTGGTGATCGACTATGAACTCTACGAAACAAAAGCATCGCCACGGCCCGAGCGACCGCGATCGGCTGATTCTCGACCATGTCACGCGGTATCGACTGACAACTCTGGAAGCCATCCGGCGCGTTGTGCTGCGTGGACTCTCTCGAAACGCCGTGAGCAAGATTGCCAATCGGTTGTGCGACGCGGGACTGCTCCGGAAACACACACTGCTGTATCCCATGAACTATTTCGTGCTGGGAGAACTGGCGGTACGAAGTCTTGGCATCGGAATCCATCGAGCCAAACCGCTGGGATCCCAGTCGCTGCCACAGGAGTTCGCCCTGCTGGCATTTGCGACTTTGGGTACGCATCAGCATTTGCGACTGAATGCAGCGGAAGTCAAACGTCGCTGCCCGTGGCTGCCGTTGTCATTCGCTGCGGCACCGCACTGCCTTGATGAAGCGAATGTGCTGGAACTGGTGCGTGTGGATCTGGGCGGACCGGCGGATCACGTGGCCCGCAAGTGTGCTGCGGATCTGACCGAACGCTGCCGCGTTCCGGAGTTCCTGACGCTGGTGGCCGCAGGCCAGTTTCGTCTCGTGATTATCACAGCCTCGACGGAAAAAGTCGCGGCAATTCAACGCGCCTTGAAACACCACCTGTGGCCACCGGGGCTGCTGGTTCATTGTTCGGTTGTTCCACAACTTCTTTCTATCGGAGCGAGAGCGAATCATGCGTGACGTCTATTACCAATCCGTCGGAAATCCACTGCAGAATGATCGCCTGCCGGTGACACGGCCTGTGACACAATTCCTGTCCAGAGCCAACGCGCTGGACACGGGAATGTTCATCGTGCAGGTGCCGGGAATCGCTTTGATCATCGGCGCGGTAACAATGCTGATTTACCAGGCTCCTGGTTTTGCAGTGCTGGATCCGTATGATCTGCTGCTGGCAGTGCCTGTGATCCTGATCGGCCTGTCGCTCAGCGTGTGGAAGAACACGCTGGACCATGTCCTGCATCCGGCTGTGTTGCTGGCTGTGGGCGTGACGTGCCTGAATCATCGCGTGCCATGGGCCATGCAAATTCTGTTCATCGCGATGCTGGCGGGGGTACTGGTCTTTCAGTTTGGTCGGCACGGCGTGGCAGTGCTGACAACTCCACCGCTGTCGCGGGAGTTGGCCGAATCCACCCGAGCGGCCACGCATGATACGTTGCTCATTCTATCCGGAATCACAGCGTTCGTGGTTGCAGTCATGCTGTGGTTTGGCGGGCGATTCCTGACCCTGGCGGCTGTAACACTGCCGTTGGCCGCGTTGTGCAGTCCATCGCCGTCCCAAATGCGGATGCCTCGCTGGAGATTCTGGCTCATCAGTTTGCGGACCTGGTACCGGTACGCACCGATTCATCGGCCGGGATTGCTACAGAGTCCGGCAGGGTCCGTCTTCCATCGTGCGGCTTTGACGCTGCTTGCTGCGGAACTGATGGGAATCGTCCTGGTGTGCTGGGACGGGTCTCCGCTCTCAGGCATGTTTACCATCGGCGCTCAACATCATGCGACGGTCACAGAACGGATGGATGCCGTTCATGCAGGGGCCTTCGAACGAATCAAACATGGTTCGGTGACATGGCTCGCCACGTTTGCCGCTATGGCAGCATTACCAGTTGTGATTCCGATGTTCATGGCCACGGCAATCGCAACACCGGCGCTCTGTCAGGCCGCGGCAGCGGCGGCGACAAAATCGAAGGACATCAGTGAAACCGAGTCGATCATCACAGACGTCCAGACATCCCCTGATCCCATCGAACGCGACAGTATTTACCTGGGCCGTGTGGTGGCCGATGGGTCGCCGGTGCTGGTACCGCGTAGTGTGTTCAGCGAACACGCGCATGGGTTGGGAGACAGTGGGTCCGGAAAGACGGCTCTCTTTCTGTGCCCGTTGATCGAGCAACTGGCGATGTCCGGGGACTGCAGCGTGATTGTGATCGATCTCAAAGCCGACTCACTGGAACTCCTGGCGACCTTGATGGCAGCGGCAGAAAAAGTCCGTGAACGTCGCGGCATTTCCATGCCAGTGAAATGCTTTTCCAATCAGGCGAACAAGGCCACGTTTGCTTTCAATCCGATGACGCAGTCGTTCTGGGAGAATTTCGATCTGCTGACGCGGACCGATATTCTCTGTGGCGCGAATGGGCTGAGTTACGGGCCTGATTACGGGGCGGGCTATTATAGCTCGGCGAACGCCGCTGTTCTGAATCAGGCCATGAAGTCCTTTCCGCACGTCCGGACATTCGAGGAACTTGCCGAGTGCATTGGCACTGTGATCACGACGGCGAAGAAACAGGAATTGCATCCGGAAGTCCGCAAGGCGGGGGTCCATGTGCAGGAAGTCATCAAGCGGCTGGCCAACTGTGCTCCGCTAAATGTCACGGCTTCAGCAGGCTATGATCCAGAAGTGGTGGCCAAGGCGATTGATCTGACGCAGCCGTTCCTAGAACCACAACTGCTGTACTTTCATTTGTCATCGACGCTCTCACCGAGCGGGGCACCGGAGATCGGGCGGTTGGTGAATTACATGCTGCTGGCCGCTTCCACGCAGACCGAGCGCAAACACC
>JBBJME010000154.1:0-16551 GCA_037719765.1 Planctomycetaceae bacterium | reverse complement strand
AACCGCGATAGTCGGAATCCAGGGCGACAGCTGTCGGGCATTTGTCGAGATCGCACAATCAGCGGAGTCCGTGACTTGCGCTTCGTTCAGGATCACGGCGGCGACTTCAAGTCCACTCTGACGAAGACGATCGACGGTAAGTCGGGTGTGGCTGATGACGCCCAGGCGATTTGCGGCCACGACAATCACAGGTGCCTGAATTTGCATTGCCAGGTCGAGGACAGTGAGTTCATTGGACAGTGGGCAGAAGACGCCGCCTGCGCCTTCCACAATCAGGGCATCGACCCTGGTGACCCATGCGGCAAATCCGTTGAGCAACAAGGCATTGGATACCGTTGATCCCTCCAGTTCTGCGGCAACGTTCGGGGCGACAGCTGCCAGAAATCGCTGTGGGCAAATGAGATCAAGCGGCAGTTCTGGTCCCGCAGCCGACCGCAGTGCCTCGATATCAGACCAGTTGGGACGGCCATCTGCGTCGAATTCGGCCCCGCTGCACACGGGTTTGTAAGCGCCGGTCGCCAGCCCAGCCGCCCGCAGTTTTCGAATGAGCAGACATGAAACATACGTCTTACCAACGTTCGTATCAGTTCCGGTGACAAAAATCGTCTGCATTCCGTTCCATTCAATCAAGGCTTTACTATAGTCACGCAGGCAGTACCTGAGGATTTCTTTACTGATTTGCATTGCAGACTGACGAACAAGACTCATTGTGTCCACAACGCCAAATGTAACTGCTTCGTCAACTTACTCCAATGACTGGAAATGCCGTTGCGGAAAAGCTGTAAGGATTCTTGCGGGGTGTGAGTTTCTTCTGATCACAGTCACATGGCCGCTCTGGTGGGGGCACAATTCGTTTCCAATGATACCGCTGATCAACAGCCTCTCGCTGCCCATCGTGGCTGACCGGGTCCTTGTCGGCATTTTATTGACAGTGTGCATTTTCGTTGCTGGCTCTTCCGGACAACGGCGATGGGACAGAATCGTGCGTGCCGCAGGCGTTGCCGCAGCATTGATCCTGTGTGTTTCCAGTCAACATCGTTTACAGGCATGGCACTGGTTGTTTGTCCTGGGGCTGGGAGCATCCCTGTTCAAACCTGAAAATGGACTGCAACTGTTGCGATCCGTGCTGGCGTCCATCTATGTCTGTTCTGCGCTTTCGCGTATGGCACCGATGGCCCATCAGGGAATGTCGGCAGCCATCGTGGATGAGTTGCTGTGGATGATCGGTATCAAGCCTGAATTGATTGCCGGAAGGCCGGGCGAATTGCTGTGTCATGCACTCAACATTGGCGAACTCGCCGTTGGGCTGCTGCTGCTCCTGCCGAATTCGCGACGCTATGGCAGCCTGTCGGCGATGCTGCTGCACGCAACGTTGCTGCTGGCACTGGGGCCGCTGGGACTTGGACACCACACGGCCGTCCTGCTCTGGAACGTGTGCTTTCTGTGTCTGATTCCGGTTGTGTTTTCCGGGCTAGTGAAAAACTCACCGTCATTGCAATCCGGACAGCGCTGGAGTTTTCGAGCAGCGACTCTTTGCGTGTGGCTGTTTCCGCTGTCTGGCCTCTTCGGCATTGCTGACAATTGGCCAGCATGGCAGCTGTATTCGACGCGTCCGGAAACCTGGACGCTGCGAATAAAAGAAGCCGACATCCATGACCTCGACGAACGCATTCAGCAATATGTTTCTGAACCCGCACCGCTGGACGATTGGGTCGTCGTCAGGCTTGACCGCTGGTCACTGGCCGAAACAGATTCGCCGCTCTATCCGGAAGATCGATTTCAAAGCGAAGTCATTGATCGCATCCTGGCGACGTTGCCGGATGACGCCGAATTTCTCGTGGACGTTTCAGAACCACAGAGGTGGCTCTGGTGGAAACGGACATATCGAACCCTTAAGACACGCGCCGAATTTGAATCGGAACGCAAACGATTCTGGTTGCACTGAAGTGAATTCGAAATTCGGAGCAAAGCGACACATAGCGACCATCCACTCGATGTGATCACAGCAACGGACGATTGCGTTAACGCTCGACTGTGACGTCAGGCGGCATCACTGGACCGTGGTCTGGATATCTCGGTGTCAATCTGCCCAGCGAGCCGGATGAGCCCGGTTTCACGGCCCAAAAGTCGTTTGCGGTCACCAAGAAGGTCGGAGAATTCATGCTCGATGCGGGCGAGCATTTTTGTGCGGAACGGAATGCCGTCGTTGGCGAACATCGGATCAAATTCGGGGGTCGGAAGTATCATTTGCCGTCCATTCGTTTCAATTGCTCAATTCGTCGTCTAGGATATGCAGCAACTGCAGAAAGATCAGTGCGACGGCGTCTTACCATGTCTACATCGGTACGAAAGGGCCAGGCTTGTGACTGATACCATTCCAGGGACAGAGCGACAATGTCAACTTGCGTTGGTTGTGCGCATCGGCACGAGCCTGCACGCGATGCCGATTGATGTGGTTGAAGAAGTTCTGCCCGCGTTACCGATTGAGCCGGTCCCTCAGTGTCCAGCGATTGTTCGCGGCGTGGTGTTTGTCCGCGGACATCTAATACCGGTGTTTGACGCAGCCGAACGACTGGGGCTGCGAAATCATGTTCGGCCGCCGGAACCACACATCGTTTGCCTCCGTGTCGGGTCACGGTTGGTCGGATTAGAAGTGGACGAAGCTTTGGATCTGATTGAAATTCCGCTGAGCAATGTAATGCCTGTCGAGGAAGTCAATGCACAAAGTGGATTGCTGGCAGGGCTCGTTGACATGGATGGCCAGGTAATCCGCATGCTGAATGCCGAGCGGATGATCGCGCCGCCTGAGGCGGTCGCGCTGGAGTCCCTCCCGCAGACGAGGCAAAGCAGTTTTTGATTTTTGATTGGAGATGATTGATTATTCATTAAGAGCATGAGCAGAATGTGAACGCTATGAATCAAATCCAGAAGCAAAAAACAAACATCGAAAATCCGTCGGCGGACTGGGATTACACGCGACAGTGGGTTGAATCTGAAACAGGAATGGACCTGTCTGGTTCCCGATTCATTCGACTCCGCGATGCGTTCGAGAAGAGCATGGATGGAGGCGATTCCGCTGCAATGCTGCGGGGCATATTGACTCGGCCCGATCAGCAGGCAGGATTTCTGGAACGACTCACCGGTCAACTTACCGTCGGCGAATCGTTTTTTTTTCGCAACGAGCATCATTTCCGGGTTCTCCGTGAAATCGTGCTGCCGCAGATCGTCGCGGAGAATCGCGCACGCCGTGAATTGCGCGTCTGGAGTGCTGGTTGTGCGACAGGGGAAGAGCCGTATTCGCTGGCGATTTTGCTGGATCAATTGCTGGGGGCCGCGTCGGGCTGGAAGACGTCTGTTCTGGGAACGGATCTGAATCCGAAGTTCCTGCATTGGGCGCGAGAGGCGTGTTATCGGCAATGGTCGTTCCGGCAGACGGACATCAATCAGAATCGCGAATACTTCAGGCCTGAAGGAGACATGTATCGTCTTGTGCCCAGGCTGCGAGAGCATGTGCGATTTACGTATTTGAATCTCGTCAAAGACGTGTATCCATCGCCACTCACGGGGACGGTCGGGCTGGATTTGATCCTGTTCCGAAATGTTGCCATCTATCTCAAGCCGGAAGTCACGGCGGCGATCCTGACGCGATTTTATCAGGCTCTGCGTCCCGGCGGCTGGCTGTTGCTTGGCGAAACCGAGGTCACAGGCGCTCATCCGGGCGAATTTGAAATCCGACGCTTCGAGCAAGCGACGCTCTTTCAGAAACGCAGCGATCATTCAGAGGTCGTCGTGAGTGACTCGGTCACATCGTTGCCGCCCGCATGGCGGGGCGGAGCACTGACTCCTGGTATCCGCCTCCCCAACGTTCCGAAACTTCCCGAATGGGTACCACTACCAGTCAGTCGCGGTGCAGCGACACGTACATCCGGTGCAACGTTGCCGGTTGAACTGGTTTGGGATCATATCGAGGAAGCCATCAACGCAGGAAAACTGAATGAAGCGGAACGGCGTGTGGACCGCGTTCCCGAGATCAAGCAGCGGGCTTCCTGGCGGCTGCGATTCGTGCGATCGTTGCTGGCGCGGGCCGAAGTCGCATATGCACGACGAATGCTGGAACTTTGCCTGAAAGAAGAACCATTGCTGCTCGAGGCTCAGTTGTTGACGGCTGGATTTGCCGAAGAGGCCGGCGATCTGAATGCCGCGGAGCAAGCCTGTCGACGGGCCGTGTACATCAACCCGAATGCTCCCATGGCACACTTTCAACTGGCACTGGTGCTGGAGCGAAAAGGTGACACCAATGGTGTGGCGCGAAGCCTGAAGACCTCGTTGAAACTCCTGAAAGGGCGCGATCCCCACGCGCTCGTTGAGTTCGGTGAGGGTGTTTGTCACGGACGGCTGCAGGAGATGATCTTGCTATTGATGGCCAATTTTGAATCAACATCCGATGTGGGAACCAGCTCTTAGACTGGCATTCGGCACCAGGAGAATGCTGTGGAAACTCAGATTGAAACTCAAAAAACAACCATCGAGAATTCCCTGTGGGAGCGTCTGCGCGAATGTATGGAACGTATAAATTCCGGTCACCAAAGGGGAATCGATCCGTCTGCGTTGGCATTGAAACTTGAAAACAGAGCCAAACTGCTGCGCGGTCGCGTGTCGGTTCAGACGCAGAAACAAACGACTCCATACCTGACGTTCAGCACCGGACATGAACGGTTTGGAATTCCGCTCAGTGAAGTCATTGAGATTCAGGCCCTGGACCATTACAGTCCGGTTCCCGGAACGGCGCCGTTCATTGTCGGCGTGATTCCCTGGCGGGGATCGATTCTGACGTTAATCGATCTTGGCCGCTTATTCAGAATTCAGGAATCCGGAATTGGCGACTATCATGTCTGCATCGTCGTGGACGCTTGTGAACGACGGGTTGCCTTTGTCGCTCGGGAGGTCGAAGACATTCTGAGCATTGCTGCAGAAAATGTGAAAACCGCACCGGAGCTGCGAGGTCACGCACCGGCCGAGTGGGTTGCCGGGGTTTATGAAGGAAGTCGGTTGCTGTTGTGCCTTGAAAAGTTGTTCCAGGACGAGAAGTGTTTCAAGTTGAAAAATGACTGACACAATTTCTTGAAGGTCCACCTCATGTTCAGAAGCATTACAACGATCAAAAAGGTAGGGCTGGGATTTGGCCTGGTCACACTGATCCTCGTGGCTGCGGTGAGCCTGACGCTTTGGCAGGTCGCCAAAATGCAAATCATCACACACCAGTTGATCAATCAGTCGGCACCGATGTCCGACGCCAGTTTGCGCGTCATCAACGGCATCAACTATGGGGTGTCCCAGCTACGTGACTGGGTCCTGGTCGCTAATCAGGATTCTAAAGCCAATCGTGCTCTTGCCTGGTCCGAGTGGATTGAACCATCGGTGACGGAATTGAACCGGCTGGTCGAGCAATCGGGCAGCCAGACACAGAAAGACCAGATCCAGCTGGTCAACGAAAAGCTCATCGATATGAAAGCGTTTCAGGAAGAGGTCGAGGCGATCGCCCGCTCCGACAAGAACCTTCCGGCTCATGTACTCCTGCTTACGGAAGCCGGCCCGAAGGGCGAGGAAATCTTGGACGCCGTCGCAGCCATGATCGAAGAAGAGAGTAAGCTTGAGGCGACCGCTGAGCGAAAGCGATTGCTCTCTCAGCTCGCTGTCTTCCACAGCTCATTCTCGCGCGCACTTTTCAGTATTCATGCGTTTGTAACATCCGGTAAAACGCAGGATCGACAGCAGTATCAACTGGTGTGGCAGGAAAATGTCAAGGCATTTGATCAGATCGAATCACAGGTCAATTTGTTTATGGGGGCCGAGTCGCAGCAGTGGTCTCGACAAAAGGGAATCCGACTGGAATTCGAACCTCTGGTCAGGAAAATCCTGGATATCAGGGAATCGGATCAGTGGAACGTCGCCGTTGCGATGCTCCGTGACCGCGGCACCCCGAATGCTCGTCTTGTACGAGCGACGCTGGAGAAGTTTATTGCCGACCTGGAACCGCAGAACAAAGTCAGCCGCGACTCACTGGTCAGCATGACGGCGTTCCTCACTGCACTGGAGTGGGGATTGCTGTTGACCGGCGTCACTCTCAGCGTCATTCTGGCAACGATGATCATGCGCAACATCCGTGCTTCGATCGCGGATGTGCAGTCGACAACTCAGGATGTGCGGACCGCGTCGCAGGAAATCTCAACCGGCTCTCAGCAACAGGTGACCAGTTTGAACCAGACGGCCACGTCGCTCAATGAGATCACGACAACAGCGGAAGAGTTCAAGTCCACAATGCAGGAGTTCGCAGATCGCGCCCGGGCCGTGCAGGAGGCCGCGAAAGAGACAGCCAGGCAGTCAGCGGAAGGCCGCACGCTGACCCAGGATTCGGTGGAACGCATCGAACAGGTGCGAATTAATTCGCAAGCCGCTGGAGAAAGCGTGCTGAAGCTTGCTGAGCAGATGCAGCGAATCGGAGAGATTACCGCAACGGTCAACGAGATTGCTGATCAAACCAAGTTGCTGGCTTTGAATGCCTCGATCGAGGCGGCTCGCGCTGGCGAGGATGGACGTGGATTCGCAGTGGTCGCCACACAGGTACGCGAACTGGCCAACCAGTCCAAAGAGGCTGCAGGACGAATTGAAGGATTGATCTCGGGTACTCAGAAGTCGATGCAGGATGTCGTCCAGAAGATTGAAAGTGGCAGCCGATTGTCCGAAGAATCGACCGGGATTGTGCGCCGGATGACCACCGCATTCGAGGAAATCGCACTGGCCATCGAACAAACGACCAACGCGATGGGGCAGATCAACACGGGCGCGAAACAGCAGGAAGTGGGTATCTCCGAATTAGTCAGCAGCATCACCGAGATCGACAGCGCGTCCAAAGAGTCGCTGGCTTCTGCGGAGCAGACGCGAAAGGCAATCCTCTCCATCGACGAACGAATCAAGCGATTGGATCAGAGAATGGCAACGTTCTGAGGATGATCAGCGATTGATTTAAAAAGCTGAAAACTGAAAAACGAAAATCTCACATGGCAGAGACCGTACTCGACATCTTTCGCGAAGAAGCTCGTGAGCACCTGAGTGCGCTCGAAAGTATTTTTCTGGATTTGGAGGCTGCTTCACCGGAGAAACGGAGGGGATTCATCGATAGCCTGTTTCGACACGCTCACAGCTTGAAAGGGGATGCCAAGGCGGTCGGAGTACTGCCGCTGAAGGAGGCGGCACAGGTACTTGAAGATCAGTTGGATGTACTTCGCAGTGCACCGGAAGAAATGACCTCCGAGCACATTAGTCAGGGGCTTTTGCAATTTGACACGGTGCGTAGGGCGTTTGAAACCTTCAGCGGCATTGCCGATCCCGGAATGCCAACCGACAATTCAGGTTCATCCTCGTTGGATAACATTGCTGTTCAGCAGGCTCCGATGGCAACGCAAGGCTCGCCGTCAGCAATCATCTCCTCCGCTGATTTATCGCCCGCGGCACCGTCAAATCGCAGTCGCAAATCGCCAGGTGAAGACGCCTTCACTGTCCGGGTTTCCTCCGAACGACTGGATCGGATGCTGAATCTGGCGGGTGAGGTTCGCATGCGCAGCGTTCCACTGAGGCCGTTCAGGTCAGGTTGGCAGATCTGGCGGATCATCTGGGCGCGGTGGTTCGCGACCGTAAGTATCAGGCCTCGGATGAGGTGGAACAGGTATTTGAATTTGCCCTGGATCAGGTGCGGCGAATCGCCGGCGATGTGCATAATCGTCGGGTCAGCGAAGAATTGCTGATGGAGAGCCTGCAGGCAGAAATCCGGGAGGCGCGTCTGTTGCCGTTGCTGATGCTGACCGAATCGCTGCGCCGGGCCGTTCGTGATCTTGCACAATCACTCGGAAAACTGATTCGGTACGAAGTCGATGTGGGACAGATTCTGCTCGACAAAGCGGTGATTGAAGAGCTGAAGGATCCGCTGCTGCATTTGATTCGAAACGCCGCCGATCATGGTCTGGAGACACCGGAAGCTCGGCGACTGAGTGGTAAGCCGGAGGAGGGTGTAATCTGCATTCGCGCCCATCAACAAGGTCCTGTCGTGCGGATCACGGTCACCGACGATGGTCGCGGAGTTGACTTCGATCGGATTCGGGCGCGGCTTCGAAACAGCGGAGAAGTCAGCGACGTCGAATTACCGAACCTTTCGGAACGAGACCTGATTTCGTACTTGTTCCAGGCGGGTTTCACTACCTCGACTGCGGGCGATGTCTCTGGCCGCGGCGTAGGACTGGACGTCGTCGTGGACTCCGTCCGCCGATTGCAGGGCAATGTGAAACTTGAGAGCACTTCTCATGCAGGGACGACGTTTGTCTTCACGGTGCCGGTGACGATTTCGACGATTCGCGTCCTCACCGTGATGGCCGGTGGCCAGACGTTCGAATTCCCAGTTCCATGGTGGTCCGCACGGGGCGGGCAGCTCGCAAAGATCTGTGCGAACTGGAAGGTGGCCTGGTACTGAATCTCGACGGCGAGCCGATGCGCTGGACACAACTCACGGAACTGCTGGGACAATTGTCTGCACGTCAGATCACCAATGACGAGTCAAGGCCGTATCTGTTGATCGCGCAGGCGAACAGTCGTATTGTCGTCGCGGTGGACGATGTCGAGGACGAATCCGAGGTCCTGCTGAAACCATTGGGATTTCCGCTAAGCGGTATGCCAGGAATCCTTGGAGGCACGATTCGCGCGGACGGGTCAATCCAGTTGCTGCTGGATCTGGCCGGCACCTCACTGACCGGCAATGCGCACAGCACTGCACCGTCGCACCCTGCACCCAAACAAGCCCGGCGCATTATGGTGGTGGACGATTCACCCACGACTCGTGCGATTATGCGGAACGTCTTCATTGCGGCTGGCTATTCTGTTATCACAGCAACCGATGGCATCGATGCTATGGAACGACTGCGTTCCCATTCAGTGCATCTTGTCGTCAGCGACGTCGAAATGCCGCGTTTGAACGGATTTGATCTCACACGACAAATCAAGGCAAAATTCAATCTGCCGGTCATCCTGGTCACCGGTCGGGAAAAAGACGAACACCGCCGCGAAGGGATGGAAGCCGGAGCTGACGCTTATGTCATCAAGTCCACGTTTGAGGGACAAGGTCTGTTGCAGATTGTGGAACAATGGATTTGAGGAATTAATGATTGCCAACTGGAAATACCTATGATCCGCCTGCTCATCGTTGATGATTCTGTTACGCAGCGAGAAATTTTCCGTCGCTTATTTGCCGAAGATGGTGAGTTCACGGTGGTGGCCGAAGCTGCGACAGGTGAAGACGCAATTCAACTCGTGAAAAAGCATCTTCCCGATGTCGTGTTAATGGACATTCACATGCCGGGGATGGGGGGCATTGAGGCGACACGAGAGATCATGCGAGTGTGTCCGGTGCCAATTGTGGTGGCAAGTGCGACCCTGCGAAAACAAGACATCGATTTGGCCATGAGGGCACTTGAGGCTGGGGCAGTTTCGGTCATCGAGAAGTCACAAGGAGCCGTACTGCTGCACCTGAAAAAGATTGCTCCGCAATTGCGGATTGAGTTGATACTGCCGCTTCGAAAGCGATTGTGCTTCGCCGTTCCTTGCCGGCGACACGTCTGGTGCCGGTGCCGGAAACAGATACGGGGAAGTTGGTGTCTGTGGGGCATGTAGACGTTATTGGGATTGCGACATCGACGGGGGGACCACCTGTGTTGCTGCAGATTTTTCGGCGCTGCCCCAGCCATTTCCGGTGCCGGTGCTGTTGGTCCAACACATCTCGGAAGGCTTCATTGAAGGTTTTATGCGTTGGCTGGGACAAATGACCGGACATCCCACAACTCGCCACCGACAGCGCGGCTGGAGCCCGGCATCTGGCTGGCTCCCTGCAGGCAGGCATCTGGCCCTTGCCAGTCGCGCACGCATCGAACTTCCGCCGCCGAGACTCGGATATCCACTGCCCGTCGGCAAACGTGTTGTTCGAGTCGCTGGGGCGCAGGGGGCGTCTTCGCTGGGAATCCTGCTGACCGGCATGGGGGACGACGGTGCCAGTGGTTTGTTGACTCTCAAAAAAGCGGGCGGTCACACGATCATCCAGAACGAAGCTTCCGCAATGATCTGGGGCATGCCCAAGTGTGCAAAAGAACTGGGGGCGGCGAAACAGGAGTTGAGTCCAATGGAGATCGTTCGTGTTATGATGAAAGCAGCTGGCAGGATTTCAAGTTGATAATTGCCATTCGACTGCTGAGAATTACAGACAGACAATCGCGAATTGGCAATTGACAGTTTCTTTGATCGGCAATTAACAATTGGCAGTTCCATGAGTGGCATCCTTCTTGTTGAAGACAGTCGCACGCAGGCGCACACTTACCGGTGTTTGCTGGAAGATGCGGGCTACAGCGTGCGACATGCAGCGACAACGGAGGAGGCAATTCAACTCTGTCTGGAGTTGACACCCGATCTCGTGCTGCTCGATCAATACCTTGGTGACAAATCCGGGCTGGAAGTGTGCCGACGGTTGAAGAGTGACATGATGCTGCAGGTCATTCCGATCGTGGTGCTGACGGCAAGTCAGAAAGAACGAGATCATATTGCGGCTCTCGATTCGGGCGCCGATCGATTCCTGTCCAAGGAAAGCCCTCACGAGGAATTGCTGGCAGTCGTGACGGGGTTGCTCAAGTCGGCGATCGCCGTTGAATCCGTGGAGCATGACACCGAAACACGCAGCTCCTTCCTGAGCGGCGCTCGATTGCTGGCGATCGACGACAGTCGTGTCTACCTTGCGGAATTGTCGGAGAAGCTTGGTAGCGCTGGGTTCGTGGTGACGACCGCACTCTCCGGCCAGGCGGGACTGGATCTGATGGAGCGGGAATCGTTTCATATCCTGGTCATTGATGTCGTGATGCCAGAGATGGATGGTTTCGAGGTCTGCCGCCGGGCTCGCGCGTGGGCGAATAGTCGCCACTTGCAGCTTGGGTTGCTGATCCTGTCCGGCCAGGAGAATCGCGAGGTACTGCTGCAGGCGCTGGAATCGGGTGCTGACGATTTCGTGAGTAAAATGCAGGACATGGACGTTATCCATGCATATCTCGTCTCTCGTGCGGGGCGCGTGCGAATGATGCGGCATATTGAGGCCATCAATCAGAAGACACATTTGCAGGATCTGGTATTGCGAGATGCGGAATGGCGACGGCAGCAAGCCGAAGAGCGTGCAGGGACGCCGGGCCCCGCCGCCTTGAACGAAGAGCTCCGCGTGGCAGCAGCGGAGGCGGCGAATCGTGCCAAGAGCGATTTTCTGGCGAACATGAGCCACGAAATTCGCACTCCCATGAATGGAATTATCGGCATGGCAGAACTGCTCGCGGGTACCTCACTCAGGGACGATCAGCATGAGTTCCTGTCGCTGATCCGCCAGTCGGCCGACGCGCTGTTGAGACTGCTCAACGACATCCTCGACTTCTCCAAGATTGAAGCTGGAAAAATGGAATTGGAGTTGATCGAGTTTGATTTACCGGAATGCATTGGGAAAGGATTGCACTTGTTGTCGCTGCGAGCGGGCGACAAGCAGCTGGAACTGGCCTGTCGCGTCGATTCGAGCATTCCTCATCGACTCATCGGCGACCCCGGGCGTCTGCGCCAGATTATTGTCAATCTGGTGGGCAACGCCATCAAGTTCACGGAACATGGCGAGGTCGTGGTCAATATCGAGCCCGAACGGATAAATGGCGCAACAGCGAGATTGAAATTTTCTGTGCGTGACACGGGGATCGGCATAGCTCCGGAAACGCAGCAACGTCTGTTTCAGGCATTCTCCCAGGCGGACGCATCAACCACGCGGCGTTATGGCGGCACGGGTCTGGCAATCTCGCAACGCCTGATCCAAATGATGCGAGGACGCATTTGGATCGAAAGCACGCCCGGGCAAGGATCCACTTTTTCATATGTGGCGGAATTCGGCATCGCGGAGAATCAATCGCGTCCGTGTCCTGCGCAACTGCATCATGTGAAGGCGTTGCCTGTGCTGGTCGCCGATGACAACTCGACAAATCGCCGTATTCTGCAGGAGACGCTGCTGCACTGGGGAATGCAGCCGACATTGGTCGAAAGCGGGCAGGAAGCGATTTTCGCCATCGACGACGCGAATCGCGCCGGCAAGCCCTTTCGATTGGCGTTGCTGGATTTCCACATGCCCGAAATGAACGGCCTTCAATTGGCCGAACGAATCTCGTCGCAGCCGGGATGGCGGCCGTTTCCCATCGTGATGCTGTCATCTTCATTGAGCAGTTTTGATACCGACCGACTCCGCAATGTCGGCATCAATCGATTTCTGCGCAAACCGGTGCTGGCTTCCGAATTACTGGATGCCGTACTCAACGAACTCGGAGTCTCCCTCGCTATTGAAAACGCAGTCCCGGAGGAACGGTTCCCGCGCATCGCTCCAAGGCGTATCCTGCTGGCCTAAGACAGCCGAGTCAATCAGAAAGTCGCGACAGGGTTCCTGAGCAAATGGGGCCATCAAACCCGCATTGCCAACAATGGCAGGGAGGCCGTTGATCTGTGGCGAAGCGAACCGTTCGATGTGATTGTGATGGACATGCAGATGCCGGAAATGAACGGCTATGACGCGACTGCGGCGATCCGCAGTGAAGAAGCGCGTGTCGGCAGCGAAGCAGGAGCCCCCAGTCGGCGAATTCGAATTGTCGCCATGACCGCCGAAGCCATGAAAGGAGATCGCGAACACTGCCTTGAAGCCGGGATGGACGACTATATCTCCAAGCCTTTCGATCCCGACGCGCTGTATCGGGCGATTGCCGCCGTTCCAGCTCAGGCATGCGCTGCCGCTGAAGAAGCACTCGTCGCCGGGAAAGCAGCGCATCCGCCCGCAGTGTCCGCGAAGCCAATCGAGCTGTCACAGGACGCCGACGTGATTGACTGGGAGATCGCGCGCAAGAACACCGGTAACGACCCCGCGATGCTGGAGGAACTGATTCAGGTTTTCCTGGTGGAGTGCCCGCATATGCTGGCGGAGATTCGTCGTGCTGCGACCACGGCCGATGCCGCATTGCTCCATCGCTGCGCACACACACTGAAAGCACCTGCCGCCATATTCGGTGCTCAACCTGTTCTTAATGCTGCGCTGCGGCTGGAAATGATGGGCCGGGAAAACAAGCTTGCACTGGCTGCTCAGGAGTTGCAGCGTCTCGAATTGCAAACGTCACGGCTGGTAAAGGCCTTTCAAGCCGCACACGAGACAGCGAGTTTAGTAACGACCGGTTCTGGTGAGCCGCATAGCTAACTTACCTGCGCATTGGCATGGCGCTCAGCCCGATGCCTGAGTAGTAAAAACCACGAGCTGCCATTTTGCTCCGGTCGTATAAGTTGCGACCATCAAAGATGACCGGTGACTTCATCTTCAGCTTGATGTAGTCGAAGTCCGGATTCCGGAATTCATTCCATTCCGTCACGATGGCAATCGCGTCGGCACCTTCACAGGAGTCGTAGTGATGTTCACAGTAAGAGATCCTGTCGCCGAGTTCTTTCCGGACATTCTCCAGAGCGACTGGATCATGGACTTTTACGATCGCGCCGGCTTCAAGGAGGCTGTGAATCAGTACCAGCGAGGGAGCCTCGCGAATGTCATCCGTGCGAGGTTTAAAGCTCAGTCCCCAGACAGCGATCGTGCGCCCGGACAGGTCACCGCCGAAGTAATCGAGCAGTTTTCGAAATAGCACTTGCTTCTGCTGGTTATTCGTTTCATCGACAGTTCGCAGAATACGAGGCTCAACGCCATGTTCGGAAGCCAGCGACGCGAGAGCCCTGACGTCCTTCGGAAAACACGAACCCCCGTATCCGACACCCGGAAACAGAAACGAGAAACCAATCCGAGCATCGTGACCGATGCCTTTGCGAACTTCGTTAATGTCCGCTCCGACCCGTTCGCAGATATTTGCCATTTCATTGATAAAACTGATCTTTGTGGCCAGCATGCAGTTCGCCGCATACTTGATCATCTCTGCGCTTTCGATGCCAACAGAAATAAACGGTTTTTCAGTGCGCAGAAACGGTTTGTACAATTCCAGAAGAATCTCGCCTGCAGCGGGATCATCGACACCAACGACGACTCGATCGGGTTTTGTAAAGTCGTCAATCGCCGCACCTTCCTTGAGAAACTCCGGGTTGGATGCGATGCTGAACGGAGTGTCCGTTTTTGCTTTGATCCATGCGGCAACTCGACGATTTGTGCCTACGGGCACGGTGCTCTTACAGACCACTACGGCATTGGCGTTCAGGTACGGAGCCATATTTTCTGCTGCGCTCTGCACGTACCGCAAATCGGCGGCCCCTGATTCGTCCTGCGGTGTGCCGACACAAATGAAAACGCATTGTGCCGACGAGATGGCATCTTTGTAGCTGGTGGTAAATGTCAGACGATCGGCGGCGGCGTTGCGTCTCACAAGTTCTTCCAGTCCCGGTTCGTAGATCGGGACGCCCCCATCGTTGAGCAGTTGAACTTTGCGAATGTCGACGTCCAGACACGTCACGTCATTGCCGCTTTCTGCGAAACACGTTCCGGTCACGAGTCCTACGTAACCGGTTCCAATCATCGTAATTCTCATGGTGTCGCTCAGTCGTTTCCGGCAAAAATGTTTAAGATCAAATGGACCGCGTCTCAGTCCTGCAGGTTTTCCGACGAAGAGTATTCCCGCTGCAGCGCCGACAATAGATCTTCAATACGATTCAGTTCAGCGACGGGTGAATGCGTTGTGTTCATCAAGTGAGAGGATTCCCTGACTCCAACATTCAGCGTCTCAGCCTTCACATACACCGGACGGCCTCTTACCTGATCGTAGATTCGAATCACGTATTCGCCCAGAATTGAAATTCCGAGCGCGTTGAGCGATCCAAAGAATGAAGCGGTGATGATCACTGACGCCCAGCCGGGAATTGCAAGTCCGGTGAACAGGCGATGCCACAACACAAAGCCAAATGTGCCCATGCAGATCGTGGCAGAAAGGCCGGCGATCACGTAGAAGAATTTCAGCGGGAAGGATGAGAACGAGAAAATCGCGGTCTTGGCAAGACGAAATAATCCACGCAGAGACACACGCGGAGTATTGTCGTGCCGAGCGGCACGTTCGACAGGAATTCCCGTCTGGCGAAATCCTGTCCAGCTTCTCAGCCCCGGAAAGAATCGTTCGCGTTCCGGCAGCGACAGCACGGCCTCCACAACGCATCGATCCAGCAGTCCGAAGTTACCTGCATCGGCAGGGATCGGGCTGTCCGAAATCGCATTCAGGACGCGGTAGAAACTGTAAAAGAGGGCACGCTTCGACAGTGATTCCTTGCGATTCGTGCGCTGAGCGTACACAACATCGAATCCCTGTTCCCATTGATCCAGGAACGCGGGAATCGCTTCGGGATTGTCCTGCAAATCGGAATCCATCACAATCGCGACGTCCCCCGTCGCATGTTCCAGACCAGCGTGAACCGCTGGCTGATGTCCGAAGTTGCGTGACAGATGGACTACGACGATCCGTCGGTCCTGTTCCGCCAGCGCGCTCAGGTTTTCGCGTGAGCCATCTGACGACCCATCGTTCACATAAATAACTTCGAAGCGTGGTGTAGTGCGTTCAAGGACCTTGATGATCCGGCGATTGAGTTCCTGCAGAATCGCCGCTTCATTGAACACGGGCAGTACGACGGAAACGGTCGCCGTGAGACGATCACGGGTGATGCGAGATGTCTGGAGTTTCATTTCTGCAAAACTCCTGCGAGTGAGAGTCCGGTGGGAAGTCCAAAGTTCGTCAGGCACCAGCGTTCCGCCGCCGCAGCTGTGAGCAGCGCGCGGTTGGTGAATGACGAAACGGCAGGGAAGTCGGGTTGAGTGCGGCTTGGGAATAGTTTCTCCCAGCCGCGTACAGCGACCGCGGCCGGCATGGTAAAACTGTTCCAGTAGTTCAGGAATGAAACACGGAACCCTGCTTCGCTCGCGTGACGTCGAAACTCGCTCGTGGTGTATCGGCGAAAGTGCCCAAGCTGTTCGTCCCAGCGGCTATACAGCCACGGATGAGCCGGAACAGTGGCAATCACGGCACCACCTTCTTCCAGCGCCGTGTGAGCATGGCGCAGTACCGTGACCGGATCTTCTACATGTTCAAGCACGTCCAGCAGCACCACCGCACGAAGGGAAAATGCATCGACCGGCCACGGCTGACCGAGGTCGTGAACTCGCACGTCTTCGATGCCGCGATTGCGAACATGCCTCACGGATTCCGGCATCAGATCGAAGCCCGTCACGTCGTAACCAAGTTTAGAAAATTCAACAAGGTTGCGACCGGAGCCGATTCCGCCTTCGACAAGTCGTCCCGGAGGCGGGCAGTAGCGCTGCATCAGTCGCGTGACCAACTGGCGTTTGGCAACATGCCACCAGTAATTGTCTTCGAGCGCCACCAGTTCCTGAAGATGACTTGGGTCCATGTTGAGGGATCTCACGTACCGAACGTTAGGAAT
>JBBJME010000412.1:0-4759 GCA_037719765.1 Planctomycetaceae bacterium | reverse complement strand
ATCGTGATCCCGCTGTGGCTTCATACTGCTTATTCAGCGTCTGCAGCACCACGTCCGTAATATCGTCTTCGCCACGATGGAAGACCACCTGCTTGTTCATCCGCTGTACGGCTTCTGAAGGCGCTGTGTCGTCGTTAATGTCCTTGCGGTCAAAACGAATGACCACTGTGAACTTGGCGAACTCAGCATACTTCTTCACCATGCTCGTCGTGTCAGCATAGATCACTTTGAACATTTCGGATTCGCGGCGAGCCAGCTTACGCTGCGTGGCAGCGCGGAACGCTTCGAATTCACCCTTGGCATCGAGCAGAGCTTTTTCGCCCTGTTCGTACTGAACACTGCCAGGGGCCAGCTTGGATTCAATCATTTCCTGCTGCATCTTCTGCATCCGCTCAACCATCAGCTTGGCTTCCGCATCACTTTTTTCGATTTCGGCCTGAAGCTCGGCACGCATGTCCTCAAACTTCTTGTAACCCTGGAAAACTTCCGCCATGTCAACCAGCCCGACTCGATGCGGGGAGGCATCCTTCGGGGCGGCGGCGGGCTTCGCTGCGTCCTGAGCAAGGATCGGGGAAGCAAAATTGACTGTGGCTGCTGCGAGCAATGCAACGACGATTTTCATCACGGTGAGGGCACTCCTTTGCCAATCTGATGCCCCCGATTCCGTGGGGCGGATAATGCGTTTATGCAGTCCCTGAAGTGATTCAAGGATCGGAGGGTTTTCGCAGACTGCCGAAATGCGGTCAATACGAAGGAATTGCAAAAGTCCGTCCGTTCTTGGGACGGATTCCATGTTGACACTCAGAATCGGCAGATTCTGCCCCGACACGTCGACTTTATGTTACGCAGCTCACGCATCCTGTTTAAACGGAGGCGACCAACCCAACTGATTAATCCCATTTGTTATATTCAACCTATTGTATCAGCCACGCGAGCAGCGCGCTATCCCTCGCGGTGCCAGACATGATCCTGAGGGCTGTGCCAGCTTGGTTCCTCAATCCTCAATCCTCCTGTGCCAGCTTGGGCTTGCCGCAGAATTCGAGAAAAGTCAGGCTATCGCCATTCAAAGCCAACTCAAACCTCAAGGAGTCACGGATGACTCGCCGCCTGCCGCATCTCACACATGCATTCCTCCTCATCTCTCTCTGGGTCCACTCGGCCTCAGCGTATCAGAATGAGAGTTTGCCGGACTTAAGCGATAACTTCAATCTGCCTGAACCGGAAGTTGATGACTCCGTTGCAAAACCAGCTGAATCAACCAAACGGATTCCATCCACCAGGCTGAAGAGACCGGCGACAACATCTCCAGCACATCAGGTACACACCGAATCCGTCGTGCCAGTGAGACCGGACGACACAGACGACATGACAAGCGGACCTCCGGCATCGCCGTCACCGCGTCGCCCATTGAATCGAACGTCTTCGCTTCGCCCTGCTGAAGTGACAACGTTTGAACTTCGCGACTTCGATCCGCCAGCTGAACCGTTCTTTTCCGCAGCGATTCCACGAACTGTCGCAATCGCCAACGATGCCAGTCTTAACGACATATGCAGCGTTGGGCCATTCACATGGGCGGTCGGCGAACGCGGAGTGATCTGTTTTTCCGATGACGCCGGAGCAGCATGGACCACGCGAATTACACCGTTCGAATGCAGTTTGAAATCTGTCTGCTTTCTGACAAACACCATTGGTTGGGTCGCTGGCCACAGGACTCAACCGGGGACATCGTCACAACAATCCGCCGTGCTGCTGCACACACGCGATGGCGGCAGATCATGGACGGATCTCACTGCCCATGCCGGCGGCACATCCATTGGTACATCGACAGTGCCATCTGCCGCTCTGCCGGGCATAATTTGCGTTCAATATTTTGGGATGGAGAGTGCTGTCGCTGTCACCGCTCCGATGCGAAATCGAAATGACCATTCAATCTTTCGCACAGACGACGGCGGTCTCACATGGGCTCCGATTCCATCGGATCAAGCCAGCGGACCCTGGCTGGGGGCACAGTTTCTCAGCGAATCCGACGGCATCGTTGTCGGGCAGCATCAAAGCTACGCCACTGTCGTGGCCGATCAGGCAGTGATCATCAATCGCCCGGAACCAACGCTCCGCGCGATCCGTGACGTGTCGCTGGACACTTCGGCATGCGGCTGGATTGCGGGTGATGGCGGTTTCTTACTCGCGACCAGCGATGGCGGCGTTACATGGAAACCACCGGCAGGCCAGATTCCGCGCGAGATCAGCGAATTACTTGATTTTCACGTCGTTGCCCATGAAGGCACAACCATCCTGCTTGGCGGGAACCCCGGCGGATGTCTGCTGCATTCGACGGACAATGGACATAGCTGGAAACTCGTGCCACTCCCGCTGACTGGTCGACTCAATCGACTGCATTTTCTGAATCAAACCGACGTGATCGGCGTGGGAAGTCTCGGTCAAATTGTGCGTTCGTCCGACAGCGGCAACACATGGCAAGCCGTTCGATCGGCGGGATTCCGAACGGGCGTGTTGAACATCATCACCGACGCGGACAAAGCTGCGTGGCATCTTTTGTCAAACGCTTCTGCTGAACAGGGCATCCGCTCGGTCGCCATTCAAATCTCACAGCCGCTTAGCCTGGAAGGCGATGCGCTGCGGGATGGTGTTCCGATGTCGGATTGCTGCACTGCAGCCATCACGCATCTGGGAGGCAATGATATGAGTTCGCACTGGATGTTTCCCCGAACAAAACCCGAGCATCATCGATCGTCGGAACAGCTTGTCGCGGAATGGAACCGGCAGACCGACGGTCGACTTAGAAAGCTGCTGCCACTGCTCATCGCCCGCGACATCCGCAACTGGCGGCCATCGGTGATCGTGATCGAACCCGCGTCGGACGACGACGCGATCGCCGCGATTCTGCGCGATGTGATGCCGCTCGCCATTTCTTTGGCTGCTGACGATCAGGCCGATGGAGTCCAGTTGTCACAGCTGAGGCTGTCGCCGTGGAAAGTCGATCGCGTTGTCAGCCGTGTTCCGGAAAACCAAACGGCTGCACTTACCTTTCGCGACCGAGACTTGCTGCCTTCTTTGGGGACCACATCCGGATTACTCAACGATGCCATTCAAAAACTCTTTGAACGAAACATCGAAGCGGTGCCGGTGCCGGATAACAAAGCTGGCTACGAACTGTTATCTGACGAAAATGGCAGCGAGACCAGCAGCGCGAGTCTGTTCGACAGCATCGACCAGAATCTGAAATCCGACGCGCGCCGTCCGTATGATTTTCGCAGCCGCGAACAGATTGAGATCCTGAAAACCACGCTGCAGACGGCGGATATCGAATCGACCGCTTTGAACGGTCACATGCAGTCGGCTCAAACCGAAGATGCATTAATTGCTCAGCTTTACGGCGTCGGAGCCAACTTGCCGGCAACCCTGGCGCTCAGGCAGCTGCGGGATCTGGCGGATATCAATCTGCAGCAGAACAACACGGAAGGCTATCTTGCAGTCCAGCAGGAGATCGTGCGACGCTATCCGACTTTTGACGAAGCGCAGACTGCAGCGGAAATGCTGTTTTTGTTCTATTCCTCAGCAGAAGCTCGACTCTATCGCCTGGGTGCCAAAAATGCCAGGACTGCATCGCTGCAGTCAGAGGTCGCTGCGCTGAGAAGTACACCGAACGCTGCAGCGGAACAACCGACATCTCCGTTGTCCGTGCAGCCAAAGGTCCAGGCTCCTGCGGCCTCATCGTTTGCCAGCGGCGCGGCCGACGCACTGGAAGCGCTGCATCAACGCTGGGATTCTCATGCGATGACTGCGTTCAGTATTCTCTCGAATCCAAATCGCGGCAACGGCAGTGTCGCACTCAATCCGCTGATTCGACTGCGAATCGCTGCCAATGACCGGCTGCAGCAAATGAGCGGCAAACAGTCAACGACTCTCTCCGAACTCAGTCAACGCGACGATCAATATGGGTTGTTCGCGCGCTGCGAGATGCAGGTAACCAACATGCCTGCCGCGCCGCTGCTGCCTTTGATCAATCTTCCTAAACGCAGCGAACGACCATTCCTGGACGGCGCGCTGACCGACAGCATTTGGGAAGACGCTGAAGAACTTCTGCTCACTCCGTTTATTCGCGATGCAGTCGATCCAGCCACCGGAACTCGACGCAAGTCAATTTCAAACGGAGCAGATGTCTCCAGTCTGACGATGCTGGCGTGGGACGAGGACTACTTGTACGTCGCGGCACGATTGCAGCGAGCTCCCGAAAAATCCCGGCCCATCGAACTGGCCATGCATCGCAGTTACGACGCGAGGCATAAAAATCGTGATCGGCTGGAACTGGAAATCGATACCGATCGAGACTTTGGGACGGCTTTTCAGCTCACAGTCGATGAATCTGGTGAGACCAGTGACCGCTGCTGGATGCTCGACAAATGGAATCCGAAATGGTTCGTCGCGCTCGATACCGACGCCGCCACGTGGCGCATTGAAGCCGCAATCCCTTTGAAGGAACTTTCCGCCACCGGAGCCAAGCCGGGTGATTTGTGGAACATCAGACTCCGCCGCATTATCCCGGGTGTGTTGCAGCACGAACTGCAAACCGGAACAAACGCCGTCTCCAGCGACGGCACGGGCATGGTTCGCTTCATCCGACCTCGCCGCACGACCGCCAGCAGCCAGCGCTGAGAGAATCATTCATTTGGCGGTCACATGGAAAACAGTGCAGTCAGGAAAATTGAATGATGAACGCCGAAAACCGCGTGAAACTCTT
>JBBJME010000411.1:0-4768 GCA_037719765.1 Planctomycetaceae bacterium | reverse complement strand
GTCTGCACTGAAGGCCGCGCAGTCAGTTTGGGTTGCGGGCGAAGCCCGCGCTAGGCAGAGGGAGGCGAACAAGATCCGCTCCCGAGTAGCGCCGAAACGGATCGGGCTGCGTCGCCCAGTCCATGTAGCCAAGCGAGGCGGCGTAGCGGTGGAAGTGGTGTTTTGTCCGCTCGTGGTAGGCTGCGACCACCTCTGCGGCAGAGGCCTCTCCCTCAACAAGACCGATCAGTTTTCGAAAAATCACGACGAGCAGCTCACATGCGACAATCCACCGACCTCAAAGAACTCAGATGGCTTCAGCCTATAGTATTTCTCCTCCACGTCCTTCGACTGCTCGGCGTATGGCTGCGTCATAACTTCCTGCAGCTCTCGAACTAGTGAATAGTTCCCCGCGGTCGCTTGCTGATACGCAGGCACAACAAACCACTCTCGTAAACTGTATTTTGGGTTGACGAGTTTCATCTGCCTGGAGAGCTCCTCACGGGAGTGGGGCGGAGCAGCATTCGCGTCGGTCGTGCTGGCGCTGCCGTTGAGCGATTTCCATTTTGTGAGCCACTCTGACCAGCGGTTGTCCATCTCTTCGGGGTCCTTGTAGAAGCTTTTTTTGAGTGGGCCAATGTCGTCAGGTACCGTTGAGAGCTCGCGGAAGAAGATGGTGTAATCGACAGGAGTTTGCACCATGAGCGTTTCGAGCTCACTGAACAACGCCGCGTGAAAAGTGCCAAGTCCAAGTTTGGCAGCCCACATCTTCTCCATTTGCACTTGCATCACTTTCGGAAAGTCATTTCGAATCTCGTCGAACTGTCGAAGAGTATCCTGATGCGACGTCAGCAACGGACGCAACGCCGTCCAAAACATGTGGAAGTTGCGTTCCGCTGCCTCTGGTTGGTTCAGGAACGAGAAGTGATGTCCGCCACCCGTCCATGGCTGGTAGTGTGGGTTGAACTCATCACAGAATCCGAATGGACCGTAGTCGAGTGTGAAGCCACCGGCCGCGCAGTTGTCACTGTTGAAGTTGCCCTGGCAGTAGCCGACGCGGATCCAGTTCGCCACAAGCGACGTAAGGCGGCTGCGGAACTCGTGCGCGAGCAACACCACTTTTTCGGCGGTGCTTAGTTTTTTGTCGATGACGTCACCGTACTCACGATCGATCAAGTGCAACACAATCTTCTCGAGCTCCTCCATCGCTTTCGGGTGTTCCTTCTTGCGGGCACGGCGACCGAAGAGCTCGAGTTGGCCTACCCGAATGAACGACGGTGCGACGCGCGTCGAGATGGCGACTGCCTCCGATATAAACATGTCGGGATCCTGCGAGCGCGAGCCCTCCGAGTACCACGGCCGCTTGACCTTCTCCGTTTTCGAAACGTACAAACTCAGAGACCGTGACGTTGGCACTCCGAGCGCGTGCATGTGCTCCTGTGCCAGGAACTCGCGGACACTCGATCGCAGGACGGCGCGACCGTCCGCGCCGCGGCAGTATGGCGTCCGGCCGCCACCTTTCAGCTGCATTTCCCAGCGTCGACCGTTGATGACGGCCTCAAGCACGGAAACGGCGCGACCGTCGCCGTACCCGTTGCCGGTTTGGAACGGGCACTGCTGGTAGTATTCGGTGCCGAAGATGGAAAGTGCGTACCCACAGGCCCAACCGACCTTCCGCATCGGCTCCGGAACGTGCGAGATGTCGCCGGAGAACATGCGGACGAAGTCGGCCAACTGTGCCATGCTGTCGGCAAAGCCAAGTTCGCGAAAAAAGTTTTTGCTGTGCGCGACGTACTCGGGGTCTTTGATTGGCGTGGGATTGACGGGGACATAGTGGCCCGTGAAGACTTGTCGCGGCGCGTGGTCGGCTCCGTTTGCTTTCGCGTCAGGATCGCAGTTGAGAGTGTCCATGAGCGAGTAGTTTGCCAACTTTGCGAGATCGTCGAGCGTCGCGACGGTTGAGGAGGTTTCCTGGGACAGTCGGTTTAGCATAGGGGCACCTCTAAAAATACAGGGGAGGAAAAGGCGATAACCAGTGTGTCGTTGATGCCGTTGGTTGCGTCTCCGAAGAGCGGAGGGACGAACGCAGTGGGATCCACCGAGTGCGACATGATTGAAGCGCCGGCGCCGTCGATCCGGAACCCCAAGGTTTCAGGAAGGGTTTGTGGCCGCAGCCAGCCGCACTTCCTGACGGATACGACCCAGGATTGCGGTCAGCCCGCGCATGCGGGACATTCCCAAGGCCTCCGCGAGGCCCAACCGCTGAAGTAGGTCGGGCCTGACCGCCAGGATCTCCTCGGGGGATGCCCCAGAAAACGCCGCCACCAGGATGGCGACGAATCCCTTGACCGTCGGTGATTCGCGAGCTGCGTGGGCGTGCATTTGAACTCGCCCGGCGTTGACTTCGACCCACAAAAAGACGGGGGTTTGGCACTCGTGTACCCGATGTTCGCCGGCATCCAGATCGACCTGGTACTTTGTCGGCAGTTCCGGCAGATTCTCGGCAAAGTCGAGCAAGAGTTCCAAGCGCTCGTGCTTGTCCAAATCGGCGAACTCATCGACAATCGCTGCCAGTTTGCTCAGGGATTTCCCTTGCTCGTGCATTCTGTCTTGCTCCAACTCGCCGGGGATCATGCGCTTGTTCAGACGTTCTTCTCGATCGGTACGCCGACCAGGTTACCCCACTCGGTCCATGAACCGTCGTAGTTCTTGACGTTGTCGAAGCCCAGCAGGTACTTCAGGGCAAACCAGGTATGGGCCGAGCGTTCACCGATCCGGCAGTAGGCGATGATCAAGTCCTGCCCCTGCTTCAGTCCGGCCTCGTCGATGTAGAGTTTCTCCAATTCTGCTCGCGACTTAAACGTTCCGTCCTCATTGGCCGCTCGTGACCAGGGTACGTTGGCCGCGCCGGGGATGTGTCCCGCACGCAGGGCCCCTTCTTGCGGATAGGCTTCCATGTGCAGCAATTCGCCCGTGTATTCGCCAGGCGAGCGAACGTCGATCAGCGGCTTGCCGGCCTGCTGGTGCTGCAGAACTTCATCACGAAACGCACGGATTGACAAGTCGGGATCCGAGCCCGAATAAGTGGTGCGCGGGTACTCGGGTTCCGGTCCGCGAACGAACTCGCGACCATCCCGCTCCCACCGCGTTCGACCACCATCCATGATCAGACACTTCTCGTGCCCGTAGAGTTTGAAGGTCCAAAACGCATAACAAGCCCACCAATTGTTCTTGTCGCCATAGAACACGACGTTCGTGTCATTCGCAATGCCTTTCGAGGCGCACAGCTCCTCAAACCGCTGCTGGCCGAGGTAGTCACGAACCACGGAGTCCTGCAAGTCGGTGTGCCAGTCGATCTTGACGGCTCCGGGAATATGCCCTTGGTTGTAGAGCAGCACATCCTCATCGGATTCGATAATTCGCACCTGCGGGTCCTGCTCATGATCATGCACCCATTCCGTCGTCACCAGCACGTCCGGGTGAGCATATTCGGTTGACATGTTTTGATTCTCCTTGTGTTTGTTGGTTTTGATACTCTGGAAAAATAAGCGGGGAGCGGTAATGTTAGGAACGAATGGCACAAAAACAATGGAGTCATTCCACACGATCGGTTTTTGACGCCTTTGTTTTCTCCCTTTCCCTTTCTTCGCCCGGCTCGAAATCGCGCCGGGCGTGTTCGTTGAGCAGGCCATCCTCGTCCGCAGTTCAGCAGCGCTCAAAACATTTCCAACTCATCGCGTGCTTCGTCGGTCATTCGATCGGGGCTCCAAGCCGGGTCCATCGTGAGCTTAATCTCGGCCACATCCACACCGTCGAGCCTCTCCAGCGATCTCTTGGCCTCCGACATGATCTGTGGGCCGTTGGGACAGGCCGGACTTGTCAGCGTCATCAAGATCACGACCTGGCGGTCCGTGTGGTTGATCGAATAGACGAGGCCCAGGTCGATGATGTTGATCATCAAGTCGGGATCGAGCACTTGGCGCAGAGCATCGGTCAACGCGGCATCATCGACGGTGGATGCCTCCGCCGCATGACGGCCGCCGGAGCCTCATGACAACAGCTTTCCGCGGCAGGCGCCACGTCGTCGTGTGAGCAACCGGGTTCCGCCACGATGGACATCGTGTCCACGAGGCCCGGGCTTTGTGCTGCGGCAACTGTGTTTGTGTCGTCAGGATTCATAATGCGTCTTTCAATTCGAGTGTGTTAGATGGTAAAACGGGTGTCAGGAAACCTTTCCACCTTTGGGCTCTCCGTCATTCGTGTTGGAAACTGATTTGCGTTCGGGTACGCTGGGCGTTTCGATGACGAATTCAAGCTGGACATGGGCGGCCATCGCAGCCCTAATTGTGCTTGTAGCCTGTCTGCCTGATGCATCATGTTGCTGGCCCTTCCCGCGAGTTTGCGTCAATCCGGTCTCGAAGCGGCCACTCACGCGGCCTACTTCGCCTTGGGGGTGTAATACGGGTTGCGCCTGCGGCATGGTCGGTGGTGTCCAAGAGGGCGGATTCGCGAAGAAGCGAGGAAGCGATATCATCGTCCTAGGAGTCTGTCCTGATACATGTCATCAAACGGCGATGAATGGAGTTGAGAAAGAAATAAATTTGGCCTGCGGATTGCAGTTGCGCCGCTGACATAAAGTCGGCAGCGGGAAATGGATTTTTGAGCCCTTCAGACGCCCTTTTTCGGGTGGGAATCGCCCTCAGATGCTCATTTCAGTTTGTTGCAAACGCACCACTCCGGAACAACTTCAGTAAGTTGTGTGTCGCAGTGACCAGGTTCCATTCGGCTT